>CAKXBD010000019.1 GCA_934871445.1 uncultured bacterium
TTGCTATGTAGTTGTCAATCTTCGGGAAAGGAGATTGAAAGGAAAAAGTTCTTAAACGGGGGAGACGCTGAGAGGATAAGGCGAGGCGTTAACGAGAGGATGACCTCGGAGAAGGGGTACATTGTGTTTAAGAACATAATTTGTATATGTTTGACCGAAAGGTCTGATATATAACCATAGTGGTGATTATAGCAGAAAGGTTCCACCTGTTCCCATACCGAACACAGAAGTTAAGCTTTCTTACGCCGAAAGTACTTGTCGGGACACCGACCGGGAGGATAGGGCATCGCCACTTTTCATATTTTTGAGCTGTGAGTTTTCTCACAGCTCTTTTTTTTATTCCGCCCCCTGTTATGTCTATCTAAAAAATTTGCCGCACGATTTACCCGTGCGGCTTTTGTTATGAGTCAGTTCAGAGAAAAAATTTCTTCGTAATTTGTACGCAGAATTTTTTTCAGGAAGATTATTTCGTCGGGATATAAATGACGCTGCCCGACTTCTATTTTTGCCAGAGCACTCCTTGTTATATCGCACCCTTCTAACTGTAATTTTGTGGCTACATATTCTTGCGTAAATCCGATTTTTTCTCGCAATTTTCTTATATTATCTCCAATCTTCCTTTCTATCGATACATTCATAAATAATTCCTCATTTTTTGCGCTTATATAGGAGCAAACCATTGACATTATTATAGCAAAGTGATAAAATGTATTTGCACTTATATAAGTGCAAATACATTTATGGAGAAATACTTATGGAAAAAAAATCGTTGAAGGAATCTTTGTTAGAGGCGAAAGCAAATAGGAGTACGGATGCGGGAAAAAATAAGGTATTTAGGGGAAACGACAGAATATTAAAGGCTTTTCGTACGGGAGTTCTTATTTTAACGATAGTTTTGGAAATGTTGTTTTTTGTTGACGTTATCATTGCTTGCGCTGATTGGGACGAGGGTTCTGTTGCTATTGCGGTTAAGTCTGTCAGTATGATGATTTCCGTTGCGATTTTATATGCCGCAATGCAATTGAATTTTTCCTTTCTCGTCGACGTCAAAGCAATCAGAAATAAATTATACGGAATTAAAAACGACGACTTATTAGAGTTGGATTTTGTTGAAAGTGATTCGGGAAACGAACAAGCGCAAATAAAGAGCTTTACGGGAGCGAAAAGCATTGTCGAAAAGCAAAACGAGCTTTTGAGCTTGAAAAAACTTTTGGACGAAAGGGTAATAACGGAAGAAGAATTCGAGACGGAAAAGAAAAAAATTTTATCGTAGGAAATCACCGAGTAAACCTCTCTTTCTGTAATTGAACGGTGAAGGGATCAAAGAAGCATTGTCTGAGGATTGCTTTATTAGGAAAAATCGCAAAAAAACGCAAAAATTTCAAAAATCCCCCTTGTAAATTTCTTCCGGATATGTTATAATGTGGGTAAGAAAGTTCCTGAAAGGAGGAAAATCAGTTATGAAAATGAAAGGTTATGCAATGCTCGGTATCGGCAAGACGGGATGGATAGAAAAAGAAGTTCCCGCCTGCGGTCCTTTGGACGCGATTGTTAAGCCCATCGCGGTCTCTCCCTGTACGTCCGATGTGCACACCGTTTGGGAGGGCGCTATCGGTGAGCGCAAGGATATGATTCTCGGTCATGAGGCGGTCGGGGAAATCGTAGAGGTCGGTTCTTTGGTCAAGGACCTTAAAGTCGGAGAAAAGGTCATCGTTCCCGCCATTACTCCCGATTGGGGCAGCCTCGAAGCGCAAGGGGGATATTCCATGCACTCGGGCGGCATGCTGGCGGGATGGAAGTTCTCTAACTTCAAGGACGGCGTATTTGCGGAATTTTTCCATGTGAACGAGGCAGACGCAAACCTCGCCCGTCTCCCCGAAGGCGTTGAGCCCGCTTCCGCAGTCATGCTCAGCGATATGGTACCTACCGGCTTCCACGGTGCGGAGCTCGCTCAGGTAGAGTACGGCGATACCGTATGCGTCATCGGCATCGGTCCCGTCGGTCTGATGTCCGTCGCCGCCTGCGCTTTGAAGGGCGCGGGACGGCTGTTTGCCGTCGGCTCCCGCCCCAACTGCGTGGAAGCGGCTAAATATTACGGAGCGACCGACATCATTAACTATAAGGACGGCGATATTGTCGCACAAATCATGGACAAGACTCACGGCAAGGGCGTGGATAAGGTCATCGTCGCCGGCGGCGATAACGATACCTTTATTCAGGCCGTCACTATGCTCAAACCGGGCGGAAGAATCGGAAACGTCAACTATCTCGGTTCGGGCGATTACGTACGTATCCCCCGCATTGAATGGGGCTGCGGCATGGGCCATAAAACTATTGCCGGGGGGCTTATGCCCGGCGGAAGGCTGAGAATGGAAAAACTCGTCTCCCTCATGCAGTACGGCCGTTTGGATACCTCCCGTTTGCTCACGCATCGTTTCAAGGGCTTCGAGCATATGGAAGAAGCCCTCATGCTCATGAAGGACAAGCCCAGAGATTTGATTAAACCGGTGGTCGTTCTGTAAAGACTGTTTTTGATTGAAAAATCCCCCTTTCCGCAAAGAGCGGAAAGGGGGATAATTTCCTTATAAAGTCATATCGCCGGTTGCAGGCTTATAAATTCGCATTATAAGATAAATCCATAGTGTAGGTATAAATCATATTGCGGGGATAAACTCGCGTCGAAAATTACAAATTTACTCCGTAATCGCTGACGAGAATCTGACCCGTGAGGGGCTTGGATTCGTCGGAGGCGAGGAAGAGCAAAATTCCGGCGACTTCTTCCGCCGTGCAGGATTTTAAGGACAAATCTCCGTGTTTGTTCATGGCGCCCATCATGCTCATATCCAAAGAGGCGGGATTGAGGTTCATGGTCATGGGCGTAATGATATTTCCCGGACAGACCGCGTTACAGCGGATGTAGCGGTTTGCGAGCAGCATGGCCGTGTGTTTGGTAATTCCGATAATTGCGGCTTTGGAAGCGACGTAAACGGCTCCGCCTCCGCCGTTATAGCCCGCCACAGATGCGACGTTGACGATGGACGCGCCTTCGCTCATTTTTTCGAGCGCCGCGCGAATACATTGCATGGTTCCCACTTCGTTGATGGAAATAACTTTTTCCGCGTCCTCGTCGAGGTATTTGTCTATCGCTTTGAGCCCCGTGTCCAGCACGCCCGCATTATTGATGAGAATATCGATTTTTCCGAACTTGTCCACGGCGGCTTGCATCAGAGCTTTGCAGTCCCCGTCCTTGGAAATGTCCGTGGCGACGGTCAAAACACTGCCGCCTTCTGCGCGGATTTTTTCCGCAGTTTCCTCCAAAGCGTTTTGCCGCCTCGCACTGATGACGACGTTCGCCCCTTCCCGAGCAAACAACAGTGCCGCAGCTGCGCCTACTCCCGAATTGCCGCCCGTAATGACGGCCGTTTTGCCTTGTAAACGATTCATAAATTTTTCCTCCGAAATTTTATTGATTGTCAAGCATATAACATTGTAGCACATTTGCGGACGCTTGTCAATACGGAGGAGTAAAATTTCACACAATTTTAAGAAATATCTTGCGGAGAATGCAAAAGCGTGATATAATGAGAGAACAGCGCGAAGAATGAAAAATCGGAGTTTGAGCGTAAGAAAACGCAGAAGGAGGACGGCTATGGGCGTGAGTAAAACGGATTTTGTCAGGGGACTGCAATGTCCGAAGATGCTTTGGCTGGACAGTCATCGGCCTGAGGAGAAAATTATTCCCGAAGAGGTGAGAATAAAGCTGGACGAAGGGAATGTGTTCGGGGACGGAGCAATGGGCATTTTCGGGGAATATACCGAAACGACCTGTTACCGCGCGGACGGCAGATTGGACTACAAGGGAATGATCGAAAAAACGTCGGAATGTCTGAAAGACGGGACGCCCGTCATCTGCGAGGCGGCTTTTTCTTGGTACGGAAATTACTGCGCGGCGGATATTCTGAAAAAGACGGCGACGGGTTATGAGCTCTACGAAGTAAAAAACGCGCCCGCGGTACGGAAAGAGTTTCTCATAGATCTCGGCTTTCAGAGCTTTCTGCTCAAAAAGTGCGGCGTGGCGATAGAAAAATGTTGTCTGATTTTACGCGGAGAGCGGGAGGGAGAATATCGGATAGAGGACGAGACCGACGCGGCAAGGCGCTTTGAACGGACGGCGGACAGAAAAATATGGACGTTTTCCAAATTGAAAAAGCAGTCGGAGGAGCCGTGCGTTTCCGTGGGAGAACAGTGCGACGAGCCGTATCGCTGTTGGTATTACGAGTATTGCCATGGGGAAAAGCGTTGATTTATTAAGAATAAAAAAAATTTTAAGTGTTTTGCAACGTTGCGGCGCTTCTTTTCGTCTATATAAGTGAAAGGAGGAAAAAAATATGAAGGGAAAATTTTGGATAGGTGCAATTTTGGCCTGTGTTTTGGCTCTGGGTTCCTGCGGGGCGGTATCCGATAATGCCGGCTACGGCGGAGAAACGGGCGTGCCCGACGGTTTTCCGTCCGTCGAAGGGGATGTTGTCGACGGCGGGAACGGCGACGGGGAGCAGGATTTGGAAATTTCCCCCGCCCCCGGACAACTCACCGCGGGGGAATGGAACGATAACGAAAATTACGAATTTTTCCTCAGCCTTTTTGCAAAGGGCGGAACGGATATAGCCGTCGGGACGGAAGAAAATTCCAAGGAACAAAGTGCGGATTCGGTAGGGATTTCCGAGGGACAGGGCGCAGAATCGGCGCGCGCGGGAATTTTCTCCGAATATACGAACGAATGGGGATTATATACGCAAAATCGCGTGACGGTAGACGTTCGGGGGACAGACGGAAAGCCGTGCGCGGGCGCGACGGTGGAGCTTCGCTTCGATACGGGAAAGACTTTGAAAACAAAGACGGACGCGCGCGGAACAGCGTATTTCTTTCCCGATACCGTCGCGCCTTATGAGATATTCGGCGGGTATGAGACACTCGTCCGGCTCGAACGCGGGGCGGAGGGGTATTCGCTCGACGAAACGAGCCGCTCGTTCTCCGCGCTCGATCTCTGTTTCATGATCGATACGACGGGGTCTATGGGAGACGAGCTTTCCTATCTGCAATCGGAGGTGAGCGACGTAATTTCGCGCGTACAAGCGGAGTTTCCCGCCGCGGATATCCGTCTCGGATTGGTGTTTTACCGCGACGAGGGAGACGATTACGTAGTCAGAACGTCCGATTTTACGGGGGATATACAGGCGCAGCAGCGCTTCCTCGCCGCACAGAGCGCAAACGGCGGCGGAAATTATCCCGAAGCGGTTCACGAGGCATTCGGCGCGGCTTTGAAGCTCGGCTGGCGGGAGGAAAGCCGAAAAATTCTGGTACCCGTGCTGGACGCTCCGCCGCACGGAGAAAAAAACGAACAGGGAAATGCGATCGATATTGAAGCGGAGTTCGGAAAACTCGTCTATGAGGCGTCGCAATACGGGATTGCCGCAGTACCCGTCGCCGCCAGCGGAGCCGACACGCTGACGCAGTATTTAATGCGCTCTGCGGCGCTGATAACGGGCGGTACCTATGTATTTTTGACGGACGACAGCGGGATCGGAAATTCGCACGAAATACCCGCCGTAGGGGAGTTTACCGTCGAATATCTCAATTCCTGTCTCGTCCGCGTAATCGGTGAATTGTACGACGGAATTCCCCGCGAACCCGTGGACTTCCGTCAGGAGACTCATTAAAGACTTGTCGAGGGATTTTTTTGTTTTGTTATTGACTTTTACCCCCTTTTTGTGCTATACTGTCAACGGAGTACAAAAATAGGAGAAAAGGAATATGAACGGAAAAGAAATGCAAAAGGGCGTAAAAGCACCCGTTGCGGCCGTCGTGCTCGGAGCGATCGCAATCGTGGTCCTTTTGTTGAGCATCGTCATTTATGACGGGAATTGGAATAGAGAAATGCTGTTCAATTTCGTGCGGCTTTGGAAAGCGGGGTTTTATATTAACGCCTTTTTTGCCCTTATTTCCGAGTTGTTATATTTTCTGTTTCTCGCGTCGCTCGTCGCCGCGCCTCTTTTGACAAGAAAATATTTTTGGGCGTGTACGATTCCCTTCGGACTGCGGATTGCATCGGCGTTATTTTCGATGATGGAAGAACTCCGCTCGTCGGAATATTTCGCGACGAGAGCGGAACTCATAATTCTTCTGCTGCTCGCCGGGATTCCCCTGCTACTTTTAAGTCTGGGCATCATAAAGGACAAAACCGTCGCAATCGCTTGCATGGCGGCTGCCGTCGGATTGCTTTTTATTTTCAGTATTTTCAGAATGGGTCCCTATATCCTCGACAGGACCGTCGATTTATCGGGCTTGCTCGGGTTTATTCTGGGCAGCGCGGAGTTGTTTGTGTTTCTTTCCGCCGTTCCGAAAAAGACCGAAGCGAAAGCGGACAGGACGGAGTACGCTCCTTGCGGCTCGGCGCAAAAATATAATCCTTATTCCCGAAAGAATCCCCCCGCGCCCGTTTCCGAACCCGTGAAGGAAGATGTAGAAACGCGGCTGCGGAAACTGAAAAAACTGAGGGAGGAGGATCTCATTACGGAGGAGGAATATTCCGCGAGACGGGAAGAAATACTGAAAGATCTTTGACGAAAAAATCAATGAAATGAAAGGCCTGCCGCATTATCGAAATGCGGCAGGCCTTTTGGGTATCGTTTGGGCGCCGTCCTATCTGTTTACGACGTCATACGCTTCGCCCCTCAAAAACGCGGCGAGATGCTCTTCTACGCGGCGGTGCAGGCGGAGCCGCGTCTCTCTCGGCTGCCATGCCACGTGCGGCGTGATATGGCAGTTTTTGGCCTGCAAAAGGGGATTTTCGCCGCGCGGCGGCTCGGAGGAGAGCACGTCGAGATACGCGCCCGCGATTCGACCTTCGTTCAGAGCCCTCGCGAGCGCGGCCTCATCGATCAGTCCGCCGCGCGCGGTATTGATGAGAATTGCGGTCGGCTTGCATAAGGACAGGGCGCGTTCGTCTACGATGTGCAGCGTCTCCGCGCTCTGCGGGCAGTGCAGGGAAAGAAAATCCGAACGTTCGAACAATTCGTCTTTGGTCACGTATTCGTAAGGGCAGCTCGGCCTCTGCGTGCGGGTATGTACGATGACGCGCATGCCCAATGCCGAAGCGACGCCCGCCACTTTTGCGCCGATATGGCCGAGCCCGAAGATTCCGAGCGTTTTTCCGCTCACTTCGAGCATGGGGTAGTCGTAATAGGAAAATGCAGAACATTTTTCCCAATCCCCGCGCGCGACGGAGGCGGTATAATCGATAAGGCTTCCCGCGCCCGCTAAAAGCAGGGAAATCGTATGCTGAGCGACCGCGTCGGTAGAATAGTCGGGTGTGTTGGAAATTACGATTCCGCGCGCTTTCGCTGCGTCCAAATCGACGTTATTGAAGCCCGTGGAATATAATCCTATATATTTGAGACGGGGCAGGGCAGCGATGACTTTCGCGTTGAGGTCGGTCTTATTCGCGAGCAGCACGTCTGCGTCCTTGCAGTTTTCGATGACCTGTTCCGCCGTAAGGCAGGGATACAGCCGCAGTTCCCCGAAAGCTTTCAGGGAGGAAAAATCCACGTCTCCCGCAAAGGATACCGTGTCGGTGCCGATGAGACAAATGACCATAATTTACTCCTTTTGCGGCGGGTCGGGCCGCCGTCGAATTAACTTCCAAATTTGACGGAAATATTATAGCATACGGGCGGGGAAAGTTCAAACATTTCGAGCGGACAATCGGCAAATTCAGTAAAAAAACAAAAAAGGTTTACAAATGTCTTGACAGATGTAAAGAAAAGGCGTATAGTGTTAATGTTTCGGAAACAATTGACTGACAGCGAGAAGTCGGAAAGCTCACGGCAAAACCGAAAAATCAGAAAATTCAAGACAAAAACTGAAAAAATACTTGGACAAAAGCCGAAAAAGAGGACGAAAAAAGATATGCCGGACGTGAAAAAAGAAGAAAGCGAAAAGATACCGTACGGGAAAGAAAACGAAACGTGCGCTGAGCTGAAAAGCAAGTACGACATCATCGTTGTCGGGGCAGGCGTCGCAGGCTTAAATGCGGCGTTGTTTCTGCCGCGGGACAAAGAAATTCTGTTGATTTCCAAAGAGAGCCCCCGCCATAGCGATTCCTATCTCGCGCAGGGCGGAATATGCGTTCTGAAATGGGACGGGGATTACGACGCTTATTTTCAGGACACGATGCGCGCGGGGCACTTTGAAAACAATCCCGATACGGTGGATTGCATGCTCCGTTCCTCGCGGGAGACGATCGCCGATCTGCTCTATTCGGGCGTGCGGTTTTCGCGGGACGAGAAGGGGAATTTCCTCTATACCCGAGAGGGCGGGCACAGTAAAAACCGCATCATGTATCACGAGGACTGTACGGGCAAGGAAATCACCTCGGCTCTGTTCAGGCGGGTGAAGCGGCTGAAAAACGTACATATCCGCCCCTATACCGTATTGCTGGATATTCTCGCGGACGAAAAAAACAACGTCTGCACGGGCGCCGTGTTGAAAGACCGAGCGGCGGGGAAGGTTTTTCCCGTGTCCGCGGATTACGTCGTTCTCGCCACGGGCGGAATCGGGGGATTGTTCCGTTTTTCCACCAATTACCGCAACCTCACGGGCGACGGCGTGGCGATTTGTTTAAGGCACGGCGTAAAGACGGAGCACGTCGATTATATTCAGATTCACCCCACCACCCTGTATACGAAAAAGCGGGGCAGGAGATTCCTCATTTCCGAATCGGTGCGCGGCGAAGGCGCCGTCCTTTTGGACGGGGACGGGAATCGGTTTACCGACGAGCTTCAACCCCGCGACGTGGTCACGGCGGCCATCTATAAGCAAATGGAGAAAGAGGGAAGCGAATTTGTGCGCCTCGATCTCCGCACCATTCCCGAAAAGACGGTGCGGGAGCATTTCCCCGCTATCGTCAGAAGATGCGCGGCGGAGGGTTACGACGTCTTTAAGGCGCCCATTCCCGTCGTGCCCGGTCAGCACTATTTTATGGGCGGAATCGCCAGCGACCTCGAAGGCAAAACGAGCATGCGGCGGCTGTTCGCCGTGGGCGAGACCTGCTGCAACGGAGTGCACGGAAAAAATCGGCTCGCGTCCAATTCGCTCCTCGAAAGCCTCGTGTTCGCAAAGCGCGCCGCGCTGGCGATCTCCAATGCCTATTTCCCCCTGTCGGCGGAAGAAGAAAAAGAAGGTATGCAGGGCTTTGACGAAAGCAACTATAAGGACGAGCGAAAGCTCGCCGCGGAATATAAAAAATCTGTTCTTGGAGAAATCCAAAGACAAAAGAAAGAAACGGAGGCAAAAAAATCATGAATCCCATTACACAGACGTTACAGGCGGATAAACTCATTAAAATGGCTTTGGAGGAGGACATCACCAGCGAGGATGTTTCCACCAATGCGGTCATGCCCGAATACAGAAAGGGCAAGGTACAGCTTCTCTGCAAGCAGGACGGCGTAATCTGCGGCCTGAGCGTGTTTCTGCGCACCTTCCGTCTGCTCGACGAAGCGACGGAGGCGGAATTTTTCGTCTCCGACGGCGACGAGGTGAAAAGGGGACAGTTCCTTGCGGAGTTGACCGGCGATATTCGCGTTCTGCTGTCGGGCGAACGGGTGGCGCTCAATTATTTGCAGCGCATGAGCGGTATTGCGACCTATACCCGTTCGGTAGCCAAATTGCTGGAAGGAAGCAAGACCAAATTGCTGGATACCCGCAAGACGACCCCCAACATGCGCATTTTTGAAAAGTATGCCGTGCGCGTGGGCGGGGGGAATAACCACCGCTATAACCTTTCGGACGGCGTTTTGCTCAAAGATAACCATATCGGGGCGGCGGGCGGAGTCGCGGCTGCCGTCAGGGCAGCGAAGGAATACGCGCCGTTCGTCCGCAAAATCGAAATCGAGGTCGAGACGCTGGAACAGCTGAAAGAGGCTTTGGACGCGGGCGCGGATATCGTCATGCTGGACAACATGTCCCCCGAAAATATGGCGGAAGCCGTGAAAATGGCAAAGGGACGCGCTGAGACGGAATGTTCCGGCAACGTCACGAAAGAAAATATTTCTCGGCTCGTCAATCTGGGGGTAGATTATATTTCCAGCGGCGCGCTCACCCATTCGGCGCCCATTCTCGACGTGTCTTTGAAAAATCTGCATCCCGTGGATTGAACAAAAAAGGGAGGAAAGGAAAATGACGACGGATAATATCGGTATCATGGCGCGGGAAAAGCGTCGGGAACGCATACTCGTCGCGCTGGGCGCGACGGCCGAACCGCAGAGCGCGGGTGCGCTCGGAGACCGCTTCGGCGTTTCGAGACAGGTCATCGTGCAGGACATCGCAGTGCTCAGGGCGGAGGGCGCGCCCATTGTCTCCACAAACCGAGGCTATATTCTGGCTTCGGGCAGACAGGCGTCGCGCGTCTTTAAGGTCTTTCACGGGGAGGACAGACTCAAAGAGGAGCTGGAACTCGTCGTGGACAGGGGCGGGACGGTGAAAAACGTCATCGTCAGCCATCGGATTTACGGACGGATAGAAGCGGAATTGAATATCTCCAACCGCGTGGAAGTCTCCGAGTTTCTTCGGAGTATCCAAGGCGGGACGAGCCGTCCCTTAATGGTGGTGACGGGCGGGTATCATTATCATACCGTGACGGCGGCAAACGAGAACGATTTGGACGAAATAGAAACCGCGTTGAGAAAAAGCGGCTTTTTGGTGGATAAATAAAGAGGGCAGGTATGGAAGTAACGGTATTTTCGGGCGAGTACGGGGATTCGGATGCGCTGAAAAAGGAACACGCGCTGGGGCTCTTCGTCTCGACGGGAGAGCATCAAATTTTATTCGATTTCGGAAATAAAACAGCGGCTAAAAACCTTCGCGCCCTTTCGCTGTCGGCGGCGGAAGCGGATTTGGCGGTGCTTTCGCACGGCCATTCGAGCGCCGGCGGGGGACTGAAAGAGCTCGCGTCCGCGCTTCGCGGCATCAGGATTTACGCCCGCGAGTCGGCGTTCGACGCGCACTATTTCAAAAAATCCCGTTTGAGTTACAAGACCGTTTCCCTGCCGAAAAAATTGTCGCGGGAGGGATTTTCGTTCGTAAAGAGTTTTCTCAAAATCGATGACGAGCTTTCGATTATTTCCAATTTCAAACCGACGAAGAAGATTTTGGAGGAACCGCGCTATTTTGTGGACGGCGATCGTTTTTTCGAGCCGGATACCTTTTCCCATGAGCTCGCGCTGATCGCGACGGACGAAGATTCGCTGACGCTGTTTGTCGGCGGGGCGCACGCGGGATTGATGCAGATCATCGAGCGCGCGGAAAAGACGTTTTCAAAGCAAGTCGGAAAAGTCGTAGGGGCGCTGGAACTTACGGACAAGAAGGGAAAGCCGCTGTACTCGGAGGAACGCACGCGGAATTTCGCCTTCGAGCTGGAAAAATTCACGCGGGCGGAATTCTATTTCGCGAGCGGCGTCGGAGATTCGGTTTTCGGCGTATTGCAGGAGGAGCTGGGGGAACGGATTCGCCGTCTGAACGTAGGGGAGACGCGACGGATATAAAAGAATTGACGGAGTGGAGAAAAAAGGGCGGAAGAATATGAGTGAAATAGAAAAATATAAAAAGGCGACCCGTATATTTAGAGTGGCGGGGCTGATTACGTTTCCCTTGATGTTTATTTATTATTTAATAATCGTATTGTCAAATCGGGAAGAGTTTAACGTAAAGTGTGCCGTCGCTGTCTCTGTATTTTTCGGAACGGTAGCGATTTTCGTTATGGTTGCTTTGATATTCGAGAGGAAGAGACGTTATCTGGTCGATAAATATTTCGGCAGAGTTTCCGCCGAGGATATCGAAAAAAGCAAAGAGCTGCTGAGCCGAATAAAAATTGTCGTCAAAGGCGGGGAGTATAGTTTTTTAGGCGAGGGAAAATTTGGCACAACAACGTTGAAAGGCTATTTGAATCAAATGGCAAAAGGACATAAAATATATAAAGGAGCGGCGGAATTTTATTTTGCTCTCCGACAGGCAATCGAGGAGGCGCCCGAAAGCGAAAGAGATTTGACGGAAAACAAGGAATTTAATGCGTATGTAAGAGAACAGGGGGAATTATTCGAGAAAAACGCAACGAGCGATATATGAAAAAACAATAAAACTATCCCGCTTTATTTCTTTTAAGGAATAAGGCGGGATAATTCTGAAAAAGTAAGGATTTTTTTGTTTTCGACAAAAGTCCCCTGAAAAATTTCCTTTTTGTTTGTTATAAATCGCGTTCGGCTTTCATAGATTAAAGCAGAACGATACCGAAAGGAAAAAGGAGATTTTTTTATGAACGAAGAAATCGAATATGCCGAAATGCTGGAAATTCCCGTTTCTACGGTCAATGTGGTCAAAAAAAAGAACCGTCGGATCCGCGGGAAAAATCAGCCGAGTCTCAAAGAGCGCCTCATTTCCCGCGTGAACGACAGAGTGGGGAATGACTCCTATGCGGAAGATAATAGCGCTTATTCCGCGCCCGCGTCCGCGCTGGAACAAAACCCGATATACGCTTCCGCGGAGAACGCGGCGATCGAGGGCGCCGCGCAGAATACGTCCGCGCCCGAATCGGAGGTCAACGCCTATGCTTACGCGGACGGCGGCGAACGCCTTGAAACCGTCCTGCTTTCGGACGAAGATGGCGGCCCCGCGAAAAAGCGCCGCGGCCGTTTTTTCTTCGGCCGCAAGGACGAGTCCGGACCTTTGGACGAAGATGGCGGCTTCGGGGACGACGGCGGCACGGGAGTAATAAAGACCAAAGCCGAACGCCGTTCGGGAATTTTCCTCACGGTGGAATTTGCGCTCGCCTGCGCGCTTTGCGGGACAATTTTCCTCACTAACGTCTTTATGCCCACGAGTGCGATCAATACGTTTTTCCGCAGCCTGATGCCCGCGGAAGAGGAACAGGCCGACAATCGCATTTATTCCGACTTTACGCTGGCGAGCGTCGTCAGCGAGCTGTCCGACGCGGAAATTACCGTTTCTCCTGCGGGAGTGCTCTCCTTCACGGACGAATGTTGCGTCTATCCCGCGGTGGACGGAAAAGTTGCAGAAGTGACAAAGAACGCTTCGGGGACTTACGACGTAAAAATTTCGCATACGGACAGTTTTTACGGAATCATCAGCGGATTGGACTATGTATATTATACCGTCGGCGATAAAGTGTATTCCAATGTTCCCGTGGGCTTCTCGAAGGGCGAATCTGCCGTACAGGTGACGATGTATTCGGGCGACGAGCTTCTGAATTGCTATGCGGTGGACGACGAAAACTGCCTGACCTGGATAGAGAGCGAGAGCTGACGCGCGGCGTCTGAAAACGAAAGTGAATCTTTCGGAAACGGGCGCCCGCGAGCGCCCCGAAAAGCGCAAAAAGAAAAAATTCCGCCTCCCCCTTCGTCGGAACAGGCTGAAAATTCATCCGCTGTTTTTGTTGCTCGGAGTATATTACTGCTTTATCGGCGAACTGCCCATATTCCTTTTGAGCGCGCTCGTCGCGCTTCAACACGAATGTGCGCACGCCTTTGCTGCGGCAAAGCTCGGATATAAGCTCGACCGCGTGGTTCTGATGCCCTACGGCGCCGTCATAGACGGAGACTTGTCGGGCATCAGCTTCAAAGACGAGTTTTTTGTCGCCGTTTGGGGCCCCTTGTGCAATCTCTTTACGGCGGCGGGCTTCGCCGCGCTGTGGTGGTTCTGGCCCGATACCTATGCCTTTACCGATACGGCGTGTTTTATCTCTTTGGCAATCGGGCTGATTAATTTTATTCCCGCCTACCCGCTGGACGGGGGCAGGGTATTGAAATGCGCTCTCAGAGCATGGATGAAGGAAAAAAGCGCGGAACGCATTTGCCGCGGCGTGACTTTGAGTGTGGCGGCGGGGCTTCTGACCGCGTTCGTCGTTCTCTGTGTCAGAAAATCCCCCAATTTTACGCTGCTCGCGTTTGCGCTCTTTCTCGTCGCGGGCGCGTTCGGGAATCCGAAAAACGCCGACGCCGCCTATCGGAAAATCAATTTTTCCTCCAAAGCGGCTTTCCGACGCGGCGTGGAAATCCGCCGCGTCGCCGTCGAGGAGACTTGCTCCTTAAAACGCGCCGTCGGGTTTATCGAGCAGGATAAATACCTGATTTTGGACGTCTACGACGAAAGGGAAAATTATCTCGGGGAAATCGGCCAAAACGAATTGGCGGAAATTTTCTCCCGCGCGGAAATATACGATCCTATCGGCGACTTTCTGTAAAGGATTTTGCCGCGCCGTAAACGATTGACGGTGTTCACAAAACAGTTATATTATCGTAAATGGCTGACGGGATTCTCAAACGGCCGTTTTACCGTAAAGGGACGATAGCTTTCATAAAGGCGGCGGCCGTAAAAATATACAAAAAACGCCGACGAATTTTCAAAACCCCCTTGCAAAAAGTTTCGTTATATGCTATACTATGGTTAAGCGGAATTTTCCGCGCCTCAACAGTGCAAGAAATTTGAAGGTTCGGATATATATACATGAAGAAGGAATGGTTTTTCGACCGCTACTGCGGTCAGCAGTTTGTCGCGCTCTTGGAGGACGGAAAGCTTGCGGAATTCGCTGCGGAAAAGGAAACGGGCGGCGAAATCGTAGGCAATATCTATAAAGGGCGCGTTATGAACGTGCTTTCCGGCATGCAAGCGGCGTTTATTTCCTGCGGCTTGGAACGCAACTGCTATCTGTCCACGGACGAAACGTACACCGATTATTCCAAATACGACGGCGCGCTCGGTGTTCCGAAAACCGGTCCCTTGGATTTAAAAGAAGGGGACGAAATTATCGTTCAGGTCACAAAGCCGCCGCGCGGAAATAAGGGCGCGAAAGTCACGACGCACCTTTCTTTCGTCGGAAAAAACCTTATTTTTCTTCCGAATACCGATTTTGTGGGCATTTCCCGAAAAATCGAGGACGAGGAGCTCCGTCAGAACCTCATTTTTACGGCGGATAAGATGCGGGAAAAGGACAGCGAGGGCTTTATCGTCCGCACGCAAGCTCCGTTTGTTACCCGAAGACAGCTCAAACGGGAAGCCGAATACCTCAAAAATCTCTACCGCGCCATGCGCGATTACGCCGCAAAAGCGCCCGTAGGCAGCGTCCTTTATAAGGATTTCGATTTGCCCGTTCGCGTCATGCGCGACAGCATGGGCGATGACGTTACGGCCATGTACGTGGGGGACAAGGAATTGTACGAACGCCTTTTGTCCCTCGTCCGTTTGCGCGGAGATTTTCCCGAACGCAAACTCATTTTGTATACGGGCAAGCGCGCGATGATGCGGGAATACGGCATTTCTCCGTTGGTGTTTGCCGCAGCTCAGCCCATGGTCTCGCTGGAAAACGGCGCGTATCTCGTCATCGACCATACGGAAGCCATGACCGTGGTGGACGTGAACACGGGCAGTTTTATCGGAAATACAAGCCTCGAAGACACCGTTTTCAGCGTCAATCTGGCGGCGGCGCGGGAAATCGCGCGGCAGGTGCGCCTGCGGAATATCGGCGGCATCGTAGTGGTGGATTTCATCGATATGACGGAGGAGGCGCACAAAGAAGCTGTGACGGCGGAGCTGACGGCGTGCCTCGCCCGCGATAAGGCGAAATGCCACGTCCTGCCCATGAGCGAACTTTGCCTGACGCAGTTCACGCGCAAGCGGGTGGGCTTTGACGTGCTCTCGTACCTGGTCAAGCCCTGCGCGCATTGTCACAGCGTCGGTTATGTCCCCGAGGATATTTTCGTCGTCACCCGTATCCGAGCCGATATCCTCGATTGCTTTGCGAGCGGCTATCATTCCGCCGTCGTGGAGCTCAACGAAGGGATTTGCAGGCGCATTTTAAGCGAAGGTCTGTTGAAAACGGAAGCGGAAGGCGCTTGGCGGAATAAGCGGGTCTATCTGATTCCGCACAAGACTTTTCAGGACTTTCAGTATTCCGTGCGCGGCGATAATTCGGGCGTCCTTCACCTTCCCGATAAGGCGCAGATTCTTTATTGAAAAATATTTTTGCTTCTTCTTATCATTCGATATCGTTTTATGCAAAAGCCCCGCTCCGACGGACGTCGGAGCGGGGCTTTCGTAAACTTCTGCCGAAAATTCAGAGCTTTTTGTAGCTTTTTATCGAATAAAACGGAAACGAAACAGGGCGATTTACGCCGCTTCTTCTTTCTCTTTGAAAATGACGTTCGTATCGCTGTCGAACGCACTTTCCGCAATTTCTTCCGCCGATGCGGGAAGCTCTATTTCTTTAAGCGCGGTACAACCCCAAAAAGCATTTTCGCCGATTGTCTTTAAGCCTTCCGATAAAGTCACTTCGGCAAGATTTTCGCATTTTGCGAACGCATTATCTCCGATTTCCGTGACGGGGGCGGGAATCGTCACGGAAACGAGAGTGGTACAGTTTATAAACGCCTTGTCGCCGATTTTCGTCACCGAACCGTCGTCGGGAATGACGGAGGTTTTACAGCCATACACCAAGATTTTTGTCGCCGTTTCGATAATGCAGTTTCCGTCGCTGTGGTATACGGGATTGCCCTCCTCGACGGAAAGGGCTTCCAAAGCCGTACAGGAAACGAAAATATAATTTCCGATTTTCGTTACGCTCTTGGGAATGGTAATACTTTTTAAGGACTGACACACTGCAAACGCATTGTTTCCGATTTCCGTTATGCTGTCGGGAATGGTAATACTTTTTAAGGACTGACACATTGCAAACGTAAAGTCTCCGATTTTCGTTACGCTCTTGGGAACGGTAATACTTTTTAAGGAGTGACACATTGCGAACGCATTGTTCCCGATTTCCGTTACGCTGTCGGGAATGGTCACGGAGACGAGATTTTCGCACCGCACAAATCCGTTATCCGCTATCCTTGCGACGGGCAGGCCGTTATACACGGCGGGAATGATGGCTTCGGTAATATCCTTCTTTCGGGCTTTGACTTGGTAAGCGGGAGAACCGTCCGCCAAAGTAAAACGGCTGAAAGTGAGGTTTTCGTCGTGCCCTCTGTGAATGGTGACGGTATCTTCAAAAGCGTATGCGTCGATTTGGATATCGTCGCCCTCGGGAAGCCAAACCTCCTCGATCGCGCAGCCCCTGAAAGCGTAAAATTCTATTTTTTCAAGGTCGGGAGCGTTGTCTGAAAAGGTTATGTATTTGAGCGCCGTACAGCCGGAGAACGCATTACTTCGGATTTCTCGGATTGATGTGGGGAAAACGACGTGCGTTAAAGCAGTGCTGAGGAATGCACTTTCTTCTATAATTTCCACGCTGCTTCCCAAGCTGACTTCGGCGAGATTTTCACTCCTATCGAACGCATGATACCCGATTTCCGTGACGGGGGCAGGAATGACGATGGACTCGACGGAGGATAAGAAAAACGCCCTCTCACCGATTTTTGTCACCGAGCCGTCGTCGGGAATGACGGAGGTTTTGCAACCATACACCAAGGTTTTTGTCGCCGTTTCGATAATGCAGTTTCCGTCGCTGTGGTATACGGGATTGCCCTCCTCGACGGAAAGAGCTTCCAAAGCCGTACAGTGAACGAAGAGAAGGCGTCCGATTTTCGTCACGCTCTTGGGAATGGTAAGACTTTTCAAGGACTGACATCTCATAAACGTACTGTGCCCGATTTCCGTTACGCTGTCGGGAATGGTCACGGAGACGAGCTTTGTGCAATTTGAAAATCCGTTATTATCGATTTTTGTAACGGAATCGGGAATGGTCACGGAAACGAGATTTTCGCAGAATGAAAATCCCTGACTCGCTATCATTGCGACGGGCAGACCGTTATAAAAAGAAGGAATGATTATTTCGGTAATAGTTTTCTTGTTCCGCGCGTTGACCTTATACGCTTCCGAACCGTCCTCCAAAGTAAAACGGCTGAAAAAGAGGTTTTCGTCCCCTTGCATGATATGGATCGTTACGCCGTCATCGAAGGCGTTTTCCGCAACCTCGGTTGCGTCCAAGGGAAGCCAGACCTCCTCGATTGCGCAGTCCGTGAAAGCAAAAGATTCTATTTTTTTCAAAGCGGGGGAATGGTCCGCAAAAGTTATGTATTTGAGCGCCGTGCAGCCGGAGAACGCATTACTTCGGATTTCTCGGACGGATTCGGGGAAAACGACGTGCGTTAAGGCGGTATCGCGGAATGCGCTGTTTCCGATAATCTTTACGCGGTCTCCCAAGCTGACTTCGGCGAGATTTTCGCAGTTTGCAAACGCATAGCTTCCGATTTCCGTGACAGTATCGGGAATGACGACGGACTCGATTCCCGAAGCGAAAAACGCGCTCTCGCCGATTTTTTCGACGGTATCGGGAATATCGATCGCTGCTAAATTGGAGCAGTTCGCAAACGCGGAGTTCGCAATTTCCGTAACGCGGGTGCTCGCATATTCGGAGGGGATAACGACGCTCGTTATCGTCGGTTTAAGGTCGTCGGCGAGAGCGACCGCGTATGTACCCTTTTCGGTCGGAGTAAACACAAACATGTTTTCCACGTCGATGTCTCCGCACACCGTACAGACGCAGTTTTCGTAACGATGTCCCTTTGCCTCTAACGTTTGCAATTTCATGACTCCGCATTCTTCGCAAACGCGGACCGCCTGTCCGTCCTCCGTACAGGTGGGCTCGGATAAAACGAATCCGTCGCCCCAAACATGCCCCGTCGATTTTGAAAAGTCGTATTCCGTGTCCCCGCAGATTTCGCAGCGCCGCGTCCTGACTCCGAGCGAAGTACAGTTCGGCTCCGCGATAATCATCCATTCGGAGTATCGATGCGGGCAGTCTAAATCCAGCATGACGGAGGTCCCGTCCGTGAACGCGATGACGAGTTCACCTTTTTGGTTGACGGACACCTCGCGGATTCCCCGTCCGTCCATGCCATCTTTACCGTCCGCGCCGTCCTTACCGTCTATGCCGTCTTTACCGTCCACGCCGTCTTGCCCGTCCTTGCCGCTGATCATTTGGATAAATTCTTCCAGCGAGCCGGCATATCCGAGCTCGGACGCTTTTTCATAAGCGGCTTCGACGGTGTAGACGTCTCCCCATTGCGGGGCGCTGCTGTCGGCGGGCGCCGATATGTCGGATGAGCTCGTCTGACCGCTCGGGCTTTGACTGTCCGTCGGGTCGGTTTTACACGCCGCAAGGCCGAGCGCGCACGCCGCCGCGGCTAACGTTGTCAACAACGCGGTTAAAATTTTTCTTCTCATGTTCCCTCCTTCGGCGTTTAAGAGCGCCTTTCTATTATCTCTATTATATCACAAACGGAGGAAATGTCAACCATTTTAGTATATTTTTGCATAAAATGGGGGGGGGGTGAATTTTTATTTGAGATTTTCAGAAATTTTATGTATTTTTATAAATATTGAAAAATTAAAAAAGGAAACATTTTCAAAGGAAGGTTTTGAGTTTTTCTTCAAAGCCTTCTTCGAGCTCGATGAGTTGTTCGAGGAGAGAGATGATTTCGGGGGCGTCGTTTTCGGGTTTTTCGCTGAGAGTGGTTTTGAGGGAGGTGATCCCCATGACGGTGCCTTGAATCATCATTTCCGCGATATGGGCGCGAGAGTTGTCGGTGAGGGTATTCATTTTGATAGAGCCCCACATCATGGCTTTTTTCATGGGATTGGGCTCTTTGAGTTCGAGCGCCTTATCCCGTGCGAGACATGCGGCTTTGCCGCAGATTTTTTCGTATTCTTCATGCTGGCGCATGATTTCGGTTTTGAGTTCTTCGTCCTCGACCTCAGGCAGAATGTCGGAAATGGATTCGAGGGCGAGCTGACAGTTTCTGTAAATTTCCGCTAAAATTTCTTCGCTCTTTTTTATTTCCATAGAAAAGTCTCCTTTTCCATAAGTTTTTGCTTTTTCTCGTGAAATATGCGAAAAAAAGAGAAAAACGCTTGACTTATGCTTTGGGTGTGTGATATAGTATAAAACGAGCCGACAGAAACGGGCTTTTTTAAGCGTCGCCAAAAAATTCGGAAAGGCGGCCGCCTCGGGTTCTTCGAGACTGGAAAGAGGAGGTAAAATCATGTACGCTATCATCGAGAACGGAAACAAACAGTATAAGGTGGCGGAGGGAGATGTCGTCCGTGTCGAAAAACTTTCGGCAAAAGAGGGCGAAAGCGTTTCCTTCAACACGCTGATGGTTTCCGACGGAAACGGTATCAGAACGGGCGCGGAAGCAGCCGCAGTCAAGGTCACCGCTACGGTCGTCAAGCAGGACAAGGCTAAGAAGATTATCGTCTTTAAGTACAAGCCCAAAAAGAACGAGCGTAAGAAGCAGGGCCACAGACAGCCCTTCACCGCAGTCAAAATCGAAAAAATCGAGCTTTGAGCTGCAAGGCTTCCGCGGGGAATCGCGGGAGAAAAATCTGAAAAAAGGAGAAATAAAAATGATTTTCATCAGTTTATTCGCTCATAAAAAAGGTACCGGTTCTTCCCATAACGGGAGAGACAGCGAAGCCAAAAGACTCGGACCCAAGCGCGGCGACGGTCAAACCGTTCTCGCGGGAAATATTCTCGTCCGTCAGAGAGGGACGAAGTTCCACCCGGGTACCAACGTAGGCATCGGCAGCGACGACACGCTCTTCGCGCTGGTGGACGGCGTCGTTCGGTATGAAAGATGGGGCAAGGACAGAAAGAAGGTCAGCGTTTATCCCGTCGCGGATACAGCCGCTGCCGAATAATTTCAAGAAAAAAGAAGGCCCGACGCATAAGCGTCGGGCCTTTTGTTTTTTGTATTAAAGGGACGAAACAGAGAAAAGCGAAGTCTTTCAAAAACCGCCGATAATGCCGGCGGAGCCGGTTTGATCTGATTTTTTATAACCAAAAGATTACAAACTGTTTTTGTAATCCGTTCCCCAATCGAACATAGCGTCGAGGATGGGCTTTAATGTCTTTCCGAGTTCGGACAAAGAATATACGACGCGCGGAGGGACTTCTGCAAATACTTCGCGCTCAATGAGTCCGTCGCTTTCCAGCGTACGCAGGTTGTCCGTCAGCACCTTTTTGCTGATGCCGGGGATAGTCTTGGGAAAATCGGTGAACCGCTGTGCTCCGTTGTATATGAGGTTGCGTAAAATCAAAAGTTTCCATTTGTTGCCGATAAGCTGTACGGTCGTTGCCACGGGACATTCGGGTAATTCTTCTTTTGTCAGCATGATATACGCTCCTTTTTTCTTTAATTATAGCAAAACCGCCTGAAAAAGTCAATAGTTCAAAAAGGGAACCAAGTAACAAATCTATTATCCGATAATTAAAAAGTAACTTCCGAGAAAAATTTTTTAATGTTTGATATACTGTACCCGTAATCAGAAAAGTTACGAAAACAAAAATTTTTTCGGAGGTTTTTATTATGAAAAAAGTAGCTGTCATTTGTGCGGCAGGCAAGCAGGGGAAGCTGTTGGTAAACGAGGCGGTTTCCCGCGGATATGAAGTAACGGGCTTTGTGCGCGGGAGAGGTAAGGTTGAAAACGCCAAGGCAAAGACAGTCGTCAAAGACCTGTTCGATCTGACGCGCGAAGATCTCAACGGGTTCGATGTCGTTATCGACGCATTTGGCGCATGGACTTCCGAAACGCTTCCTCTCCACAAGACGTCGCTCAAACACCTTTGCGATATTTTGAGCGGAACGAAAGTTCGTCTGCTTATCGTGGGCGGTGCAGGAAGCCTATATGTCAATTCCGAACACACCGTACAGGTCAAGGATTTGGAAAGCTTCCCCGACGTGTTCAAACCGTTGGCAAACAATATGGGCGAGGCACTTGCCGAGCTTCGCGGCCGCTCCGACGTGCAGTGGACATATCTCTCTCCCGCGGGAGACTTTGTTGCGGACGGCGAAAGAACAGGCGAATACCTCCTCGGAAGCGAGGAATATTTCGTCAATGAAAAGGGCGAGAGCCGCATCAGCTATGCCGATTACGCCATCGCCATGATCGACGAGATCGAAAAAGCGAATAACATTCAGAAGCGTTTTTCCGTCATCGGGAAGTAAGGCTTAAAAGCGTGTCGATCCGGCGGAAAACTCGCCGAATACCGAAATGACAAGGTGGAGAGTGCCGACCAAGCGACGTGGCGGAACCGGAACGGTAAGCTTCGATTTACCGTTTCTGTTACTCTGGTTGCCGCGTTATGCGTCGGACTTGTCGCTTGCAACGCGGAAAAGGCTATTGCCGTGATCGAAGCATTTGCATCCGGTGATACCCAATCTGTAATCGAGTACATGGCAGGGGTTTCTATTCGGCACAGTTCCGATTATGGGAGGGCAGGGACGCTTCTATTTCCTCCATTGAAGGGCTTGTCTTGCCGTAGAGCCCGCAAAGTTGTATGGATATAGAAAAGCTTCCTGCCTCTATCAGGCAGGAACATTGTCTGCGTTGCGGGAATTGTTATGATGTCTGTCCCGCAGGAACCGTAGAAAGGAGATAAAGTTATGACACAAAATTCTCGACAGATTGATATAAGTTCTCTCTGCTGAGCGTGGCGAAGATGTTTTATCCCTTTCGGAAGAACAAAAGCCAGACTTTTTCCGCGCGTTCTGCAATGTACGCCCACTTATGCCCGTAACGGAAGAATTTTTGCGCTTGCAAGACGAAATATCTCTCGCAAAGGACAAAAGAACGTGGTATTGTCGAGGTGAACAAATTGGATTATTATGGCGGTATCGCGCTTTGGCGGGGCGACATCACGCGACTGAATACAGATGCTATCGTCGACGCTTGCAATTCGGTTCTCCTCGGCTGTTTTTATCCGCTTCTTTTCTGAGAGGTATGGCGAAGACAACATTCTTTCGATCAAGATTGATAAAAAACCGCCCGTTCGATTAATTCGAACGGGCGGTTTTTTCATGGTTAATATCCCTTGTTCTTCGGACAATAAATACTTTAATGAAAAAATGAAATTTCTATTTAGAATTAAAGTTTGTGAATGTGTATTGTTTAGAACTTTTCTAAATATAAAGGATTGACAAATTAAGAAATTTCAGTTATACTATTAAAGCCCGAAGAACGGAGAAGGAATATGAACGAAGAATTTTACGAAACTTATACGGATAATAATTATTATTTTAATTTTCATTCGGCAAAAAATAATCTTATGCCTGCACATTACCAC
>CAKXBD010000020.1:0-704 GCA_934871445.1 uncultured bacterium
CATCAGCGCGGGCAGTCTCGATAAGGCAAAGAGACTGCTTTCGGGCTACATAGCTTCGGGGCGCGCGGAAGCGGTGCTCGGGGACGGCTTTTTCGGGGTTCCCGAAAGCGTCGACGAAGTTCTGATTGCGGGTATGGGCGGCAGCGAAATCGTCGGGATTCTTTCGGACGAAACCTTCGGGTTCCTGCCCCGCACGTTCGTGTTTCAGCCCATGCACGACGCGGAGAAGCTGAGGCGCTATCTCGTTTCGGCGGGTGCGTATCTCGAACGGGATTTCACCTTCCGCTGCGGACGGAAATTTTACGATGTGATCCGCGGGCGAAGGTTGCGAGAGGGCGAGCCGTCGCAAAGCTATACCGATATGGAATACGAATTCGGCAGGGAAAATCTTTTCAAGCGCCCGAAAGATTTTCTCGAACGGACCGAAAAACAGCTGAAAAACGTCGAAAAATATCTCTCGGAAGAGAGATTGCAGGCGGACAGCCGCAGGGCGCTGGAAGCGCGTTTAAGAAGGCTGAAAGGGGTGTTGAACGATGAAATCGACTGAATTTTACGCCTTGGCGGAACAATTTGCGCCGAAAAGTCTGAGCGACGAATTTTGTCGGCGCTACGGCGCTTACGACAACAGCGGTCTGCTCCTCGACAGCGGAGAGGACGCGGAGAAAATTCTCTTTTCTCTCGATTTGTCCCTCGCCGCGATAGAG
>CAKXBD010000020.1:714-7955 GCA_934871445.1 uncultured bacterium
AAACGGGAGGGCGCGGGAATTATCTGCACGCACCACCCCGCCGTATACGCGAAATTGGGCAGGCTGCTTTCCTCGGAGCCCGCTTCCTCGGGCGGCAAAGTCGCGGCATGTCTGAAAACGGGAATTTCCGTCGTGTCCATGCACCTGAACTTGGATGCCGCTCCGGGCGGGATAGACGAAAGCCTCATGGAAGGGATAATTCTTTCCGCGAAGTCGGCGAATGAAAAATCGGACGTCGGCGGAGAAAATGGAAAAATTTCGTTTGGCGAAAGGGGCGCTTCGGAGTCGGAAGAACGGTCTCGGAAAGAGGGAGTGAGGCCCGAAAGCGTCGGGATCATGCAGCCGCTCGACGGCGGCGGATACGGCAGGGCGTACGACGTCCCGCCCGTGACGGCGGAGGCGCTCGCCGCGGAAACGGAAAAGACGTTTTGTGCAAGGCACATCGCGGTTTACGGCAAGCGGAGAGAAATCAGGCGCGCCGCGTCCTTTTGCGGCGCGGGTGCGGACGAAGATGCCGTGGAGTTTGCCGTTCGGCAGGGGGCGGACGTCCTCGTTTCGTCCGATTTCAAGCACCATGTTCTGACGTTGGCGCTCGAATCGGGACTGTCCGTCATACAGCTGACGCACTATGCGTCGGAAAATTACGGGTTTGAAAAATATTATCGCAAAATCCGTCGGCAGGCGGGGATTCCGTGTATCTTTCACACGGACGAAGAATTGCTTTGACGGGAGGAGAATAACATGGTTGAGTTACAGGCAATTTTGAAGTATCAGGAAATCGACAAAAAGCTGTACGCATTGGAACGCGAGCTTGCGGGCTGCGAGGAGCGCAAGGAATATCTGAAAACGAAGAAATTCCTCGAAACGGCGGCGGATAAGCTGGACGCGTTCGACGCGAAGGCGGCGCAGCTGAAAAGCGCGGCGGTGGAACTGACGAAAAAATACCTCAAAACGGAAGATACTCTGAAAGATTTCGCACATCTCGACGAATTGGTGGCGGGCGGAGCGGATATTGCCTTTTACAAAAAAAGCGCGATGTCTATCGCCGATCAGATGAAAAAAATCAAGGCGGATCTCGCGGCTCTGACGGCGAGCATCAACTCCACGCACGAAGAGTATCAGAAGCTCAAAAAGCAGGTCATTGCGACGCAGAAGCAATACAAGGAAGCGTACGAGAAATACAGCGCGGTGAAGGCGTCGAAAGAGGGGGATCGGAAGGCGATCGAAGCGGAGCTTACCGCCGCCTCATCGGGGATTTCCCCCGCAGTGATGGAAAAATACAAAATCAAGCGCAAGGAGCGGATTTTTCCCGTCGTGGGAAAATTGAAGGACAACCGCTGTCCCTTCTGCGGCATGGAGCCGCCCCTCGCCGCACGGAACAAGCTGACGGGCGGAAACGTCATCGAATGCGACAACTGTCATCGCATCATTTACAGCGATTGAGCGGGAAGCAAGCGGTGTAAAGCCGTTTGCCGAACCGACGGGGCGTAGCTTTCAAACGAATTGCGAAGAAAGGTACAGGCGCGGAAAAAATAAATTTCCGCAAAAATTTATTTTTTCCGCACTGCGGAGGAGAAAAGCGCATATAATGAAATGTGCAAAAAGTAATCGCGGAAATCAATTTGAAAGCAATCGAGGACAACGCCCGGACTCTGAAACGACTTTCGGGAACGAAATTGTGCGCGGTGGTCAAGGCGGACGCCTACGGCCACGGCGCGGAGGCGGTAACGAACGCCCTTTCGGGCGTCGCGGACATGTTTGCCGTAGCTCTGACCGACGAGGCGATCTCTGTCCGCACGGCGGCATGCGGGAAAGAAATTCTCGTTCTGACGCCGCCGACGGACAAAGAGACGGCGCGGTGTATCGCGGATAACGGCTTTATCGCTTCCGTACCCGACTTCTTTACCGCCCGCCTCCTTTCCGAGACGGCCGAGGAATGTGGCAGGCCGATCGAGGCGCATTTGCAGGCCAATACGGGCATGAACCGTTACGGCATGAATTTGTCCATGTTGGGTCGGGTATGCAAATTTCTCGCGGAAAGGGAGACCGTGAAAGTCGGAGGCATGTATTCTCATCTCTACGATCATTCCCGCGCGGAATGTGAAAGACAGCGAGGTTTGTTTTTGAAAATGCAGTCGGTATTCCGACGATATTTTGAAACGGGAATATGCCATCTTTCCTCCACTTACGGCGCGCTGCTGGGCGGGGAATTTTCCTTCGACATGGTGCGCATAGGATTGGGACTCTACGGGTATTTCCCCGACGGGAGCGAACGAGAATTTCAAGGCGTCCGTCTCAAAAAGGCGATGAAGGTCTATGCGCAGGCGGTGGAGAGCAGAAAATATTCCTTCGGCGGCGCGGGCTACGGCCTTTTGGACGAGGCGACGAAAAATTCGTTCGATCGTCTCACGGTCTACCGCGCGGGCTATGCGGACGGATTTTTAAGAAAGGGGGACAACGGCATGCGGGGTGCGGAAAAGAACGCGAATAACCTCTGCATGGACGCCTGTATTCGCCGAGGAAAGGCCGTGCGAGGAAGTTTTACGCCGATCATGACGGACGCGGCGGCCGAGGCGGAAAAGACGGGAACGATCGCTTACGAGATACTCTGCGCCGCGACGAAGCGCGCCGAGTTCAGATACGAATACAGATAAACAGATAAATGGAGAAATTGAGCTTTCAGTCATGTATACGGGACAATTTCGGATCATCGAGGGCGGCAGCGGTTCGGTAGAGCAGAAAAAGAGCTCTCTTCGGTCGTATATGAAGCGCCGTAGGGGCGAAAACGAAAATCGGGACGTCAAGGAGAACGGCCTCGTCGAAAACTTTTTTTCGACGAGGGCGATAGAAAAGGAGAGCTTTTTCGTCTATTTGTCCTATTCTTCCGAAGCGCCGACGGACAAGCTGATCGCCCGCCTGCTCAAAGCGGGAAAGACCGTTTACGCACCTCGCGTGGAAGGGAGCGATATGGAAGCCGTGCTTTTCGGAGAAGATTTCACTCTGTCCGAACGCGGGATACGCGAGCCCGTCGGACAGGCATATCGAGGCAAAATCGACGTCGCGGTGCTGCCGCTTTTAGCGGCGGACGAACGGGGCGGACGGCTGGGTTACGGCGGAGGATACTACGACCGTTTTCTTCGGGAACATCCCGAGACGCTCTCCGTCGCCTATTGCTTCGATTTCCAACTCGTGCGCGAGGTTCCGTGCGAACCGCACGATAAAAGGGCGGATTGGATCGTGACGGACAAGCGCATCATAGAAGTACGTGGAGTTTAACAAAGGACGAAATCAAAATCGGAGGAAAATTATGTCGAATTTCAAGACGAAATGGAAGGTATTCTGGCGATTGGTGGGGGAATGTTTTTTTCGCTCGCTTACGCCCGCGGCGATGTATTTTGTCGCAAGCGTCGTGTTGATGCTCATACAGGCGAAAGTAAAAGCCGTTTCCACCACTGTTGTCTGGGCCTGTGTGTGCGGCATTTGCGCCCTTGCCTATAACGGACTTTTGATGTGGGTATGCGGCGGTTCGCATTACGAAATGCTCGTTTCGGGCAACATGAAGCGCCGTTCCGCCATGCAGATGGGCAGTGAGCTCAATATCACGAGCTATAAATATCAAAAGGAATACCGCCCGTGGAAAGGCTTTGCCATCGGCGCTTTTGCGTCCTTGCTTCTCGTCGTCGGCGCGATCGTGTTCGGGTGCAATCAGGATTTTATCGGAAAGGGCGAAGAGACGAGCACCGCGCTCGCGGTCGTCACCATCGTATTCGACCTGTTTGCGGGTTGGGCGCTCATTCCCTTCCAAGTCGCAAATATCGCGGGAATTTACGTCAGTTACTTTATTGCCTGTGCGTTGGCAATATTGCCCATCGGCGTTTCGGGCGGATTGTATATTGCGGGCGCTTACGGACGCCGCAACAAGACTCTGCGAGCACAGGAAATCGCGGCTCGGGCGGCGGAAGAGGAACGCAACAAGCCGAAAAAAATCAACTACGGCGGTCTCCCCGGAACAAAGCCGAAAAAGAGAAAATAATTTTTTCGGGAGGCGCAAGTGAGAATTATCGGCGGAAAATACAGGAGCAGGGTGCTGGCGGAATTCCCGGGTATGGAGGTACGGCCCACGGCCGACCGCGTCAAGGAATCGCTGTTCAATATTCTCTCCCTGAAAATATACGGCGCCCGCGTTCTGGATTTATTTTCGGGCAGCGGAGCGCTGGGCCTCGAATGTCTCTCTCGCGGAGCTCGGGAAGTCGTCTTTAACGACGTCTCGCGGGAAAGCGTGCGGCTGCTCGAAAAAAACATGCGGACGCTCGGGATAGAAAAGGAATGTGCGAAAGTATATTCGTTCGATTATTCCGCGTGTCTGGATTTGTTGAAAGGGCAGTTCGACCTCGTGTTTATCGACCCTCCCTATCGCATGGAATACGGGCTTCCCGCCCTGAACAAGATAGCGGAACGCGGGCTTCTGAGCGAAAACGGCGTCGCCGTTTACGAGCGGGACAGGCCGTTTGAAGGAGAGGCGGGATTGGAGAAATACGACGAACGAAAATACGGAAAGACATACTTGACCTTCTTCCGCCGCGAAAACTGAAAACGTCGCGGGGAAAGCCGGAAACGTTGCAAAAACCAAGGACGGAATGCGCCGCGGGGAGGAGTTCGGGAAAAAGTAACGCAGGCGACGAAAAACGGGAAAAGGCGGCGGACGAAAGGCGAGGAGCGGGCAGAAGGAAAATGGGGCAAAAAGGAGCGAAAAGATGGCTGAGAGAAAATGCGTGTTTGCGGGGAGTTTCGACCCTCCGACTCTGGGACACAAGGCTTTGATAGAGGACTGTCTGCGCCTGTTCGACGAGGTGGCGGTCGCCGTCATGGTCAATCCCGAAAAGCGGCCGTATTTTTCCGAAAAGGAGCGGGAGGATATGCTCAGGCTGATGTTCCCGAAAGAAAAGAGACTGAAAATCGTCTTTTTTTCCGGAACTGCGGCGGAATTGCTGGAAAGGGAAAATACGAAAATTTATGTGCGGGGAATCCGCAACACCGTGGATTTCGAATACGAAAACGCAAATTATTTCGCCTCCGCGAAGCTGGATAAAGAAATTCTTCCCGTATATCTTCCCTGTCGGCAGGAGCTTTTGCACGTCAGTTCCACCATCGTGAAAAACAGCCTAAAATTCGGCACGCCGATAGATGAATACGTCACCGCCGAGGTCAAAGAATACATTCTGAAAAGAGAAAAAACGCAAAAGAAGAATTGAAAAAGGAGTTTCTGATATGTTGGAGAAACAGTGCTATATCCCTGAACCGGAGGAGTTTATCGCGGAAACGCCGCTTTCCGAGTCGCTTAAAAGGCTCAAAAAGAAGCGCGACGAGGAGGTGAAAGCCGTCGTTTCCGGCAAGAGCGAGAAAATGCTCCTCATCATCGGCCCCTGTTCCGCCCACGAGAGCGCGCCCGTCCTCGAATATATTTCTAGGCTCGGAAAGCTCAATGAACGGGTCAAGGATAAGCTGGTTTTGGTTCCCCGAATCTATACGAACAAGCCGCGTACCAAGGGCGTGGGATATAAGGGAATGTTCATTCAGCCCGATCCCGACGGTGCCGCCGACATCGTGCGGGGAATCCGCAGTATCCGTGCGCTCCATATCGCCGCGATGGAGGAATCGGGGCTCACGGCGGCGGACGAGATGCTCTATCCCGAAAATACGCCCTACGTGGAGGATCTCCTCTCCTATCACGCCATCGGCGCGAGGAGCGTGGAGGATCAGCTTCACCGTCTGGTCGCAAGCGGCATTGAAGCGCCCGTCGGACTGAAAAATCCCATGAGCGGCAACCTGCCCGCGCTCATCAATTCCATTTTCGCCGCGCAGAGCTCCCAGATTTTCAAGTATCGGAATTATCAGGTGCGCTCGACGGGCAATCCCTATGCCCATGCGGTGCTCAGGGGCGGCGTGGACGCTTCCGGCGGGGACGTGCCCAATTTCCATTACGAAACGGTGATGAAAATGGTGGAGTTATACGGAAATACAAAACTGAAAAACCCCGCGATCGTCATCGACTGCAACCATTCCAATTCGGGAAAACAGTGCCGACAGCAAATGCGCATTGCCGAAGAGGTCATGCAAAACCGACGTTACAGCGCCGATTTCAAAAAAATAGTCAAGGGCTTTATGATAGAGAGTTTTCTCGTAGAGGGGAATCAGGCGCACGACGAGGTGTTCGGAAAGTCGATTACCGATCCTTGTCTCGGTTGGGAAGATACCGAAAAATTAATTCTCGATATTGCGGAAAAGGTATAAAGGAGAAAAAATTTATGAAAATCGCTTATCTCGGTCCGGAAGGCAGCTATTCCCATTTGGCAGCGGAAATGTTCCTCAAAACGGAGCGCGCTTTCCGAAAAGAAAAAAATTCCTTCGAACGCGACGAATGTATCCCTTTCCGCAATTTTCCCGAAGTTTTTGAAGCGGTGGAAACGGGCCGTGCGGACGCCGCGGCGGTACCCATCGAAAACAGCTTACAGGGCGGCGTGCTGCAAAATCTCGACCTTTTGCAGGCGTCCTTTGAGCTTTTTGCCGTGAGGGAACAGATTGTCAAAATCGATCACCGTTTGATTTTTCGCACGGGAACCCCGCTGTCGGGAATCGGCAGGATATATTCTCATCGTCAGGCGCTCAATCAGTGCGCCGCTTATTTAAGTCAAAAAATGCCCTTCGCCTCCCTGCGCGAAACGGAGTCCACCTCGCTCGGCATCGATCGGGCGGCGGAGGACGCTTCGGGCAAGAGCGCGGCGATTGCGGGCGCGCATATCGCTTATCTTCCGGAGGGCTTTTCCCGCTCGGAGGAATGTATTTCCGACGAAAAATACAATCAGACGCAGTTTCTGCTGATGAAAAAGGGCGCGGAAAATCTGCCCGAAAAGAGCGAAAAATTTTTCTTTTCGGCGGTCTGTCCCCATCGTCCCGGCAGTCTTTTATCCCTGCTGCAAGTCATTTACGCTCATGGCGTGAACATGACCAAGATAGAGAGCCGTCCCGTCAAGGACAGGCCCGGCGAATACCGCTTCTTTATCGAAGCGGAAGGGAATATCTTTTCGCCGAAGATAAAAGGCGCTCTTTCCGAAATCGAAAAGGGCGTTCAGGAATATAAGCTGCTCGGCGCCTATGAAAAATCTCCCGCCGCCGATTGACGGCGAAAGTAAAGAGCTTGGAAAGCCTTTCTGCCGTCGGGAATAGAAAAATGGAAAAGTTTT
>CAKXBD010000020.1:7965-23045 GCA_934871445.1 uncultured bacterium
CTGTAACAGTTTGACGAAAAGGAAGAAGGGCGCTTTGATTCCGACGCCGCTAAGATACGCGATTTGCTGAAAGAGTATGCTCGCGCCGCCGAGCGTCACGAGAAACGCGCAGCAGGGCGCGGCGAAAAAGTTTCTCGAAGCGGCGAGAGAAAGACAGCCGCTCGTAACTTCCACGAGACCTTTCGAAAGTCCCTCCGCGCAAGAGGCGAGCGCAGGGACTGCTCCGAAAAGACTTTGGAGCGGAGCGAGGATTTTGAAATCGGCGAGCATGGCCGCCAGCACGTAAAAAAAGGCGATACAGCCGCCTACCGCCAGCGCGGAGAGGACGGAGCTCTGCACGCAGGAAGAGAGGGAAAATTCCCTTGTTTCTTCTTCGGCGGGGGGAGCGGGTGCGACGGGAGAACGGCGGAGAAGGAAGAACCTTAAAATGATTCCCGAAAGGAGTGCGGCGAAGAGATTTGCCGCGAGGATAAAAAATCCGATTTTTTTATCGGAGAACATTCCCGCCCCGACGCTGCCTATGGCAAACAGGGGACCGGAGGTCGAGCAGGCGCATGCGAGAACGCGCGTTTCTCCGTCGGAGAGAAGTCCGTCTTTTTTCAGTCCCGCGACCGTGGCGGCTCCGACCGGATAGCCCGAAAGGATTCCGATAAAAAAACAAAAACCGCCTTCTCCGCCGCAGCCGAACACGGCTTTCGAAAAGGGAGAAAAGGCGCGAGAAATGAGCTTTGCGCCTCCGCCTGCACGGAGCAGAGACGTAACGAACAGAAACGGAAATACTGCGGGAAGCACGTTCAGCGCCCAAATTTCGATGCCTTTGAGACAGGTCGGCATATAGCGTTCGGGAAAAATACCGAAGAGAATGGCAAACGTGACGAGAAAGATCGTCGGCAGGAAAATTTTTAATTTTTTGCCGATACCGGAGGTAGAAACCTTTTTTCCGTCCGAAGAAATCCGGACGGGAGGAACAGCAGAAGCGGGCGACACGGAGGAAGGCGATGTATACATATTCGGTTTATCTATATGAGAACAAGTCGAAAAATATGTAAAAAATCGCGGACGGGCGAGGCGTCGACCGCGGAACGGAGATAAAAGCAAAACGTATGGATCGGAAAATATGTCGGAACTCGGCACAAATTAGACAAAGAGAGAGGTGAAAAAATGGCGAGAAAGAGAAAGTTGGGCTTTGCCCTGGGAAGCGGCGGAAGCCGCGGTGTGGCGCACATCGGATTTTTACAGGCGATGGAGGAGGCGGGTATACGACCGGATATGATTACGGGCTGTTCTATGGGCTCGGTAGTGGGTGCGGCCTATGCGGCGGGAGTAACTCCTTTGGAGATGCGAGAGGCGGTTTGCAAACTCAAACCCATAGACCTTTTGGACGTGACTCCGCGGCCGGGAGGACTGTTCGAGACCCGCAAAATGCGAAAAATCCTCAAAAAATATATAGGCGAAGTGGATTTCAGCGAGCTGAAAATCCCTTTCCGCTGCGTGGCTGTGGATATGTACTCTCAGTCCGTCGTGACTTTCTCGGAGGGAAGCGTTCTCGACGCGGTTGTTGCTTCATCGAGTATTCCCGTTATTTTCAAGCCTACGGAAAAAGAGAATATGCGGCTCGTGGACGGCGGGATTTTGGAACGTGTTCCCGCACGGCAGTTAAAGGAAATGGGAGCGAGCAAAATCGTGGCGATAGACGTGCTCGGACAGCGGCAATGCAAGGATAAATGTCCGCGTACGGTGGGCATGCTCTTGGAGGTCATCGACGTGATGGACAATTTCCGCACCGCGCGGCGACGGGAAGAAAATAAAAAAATAATCGACCTTTGGCTGGAACCCGATCTCGGGGATATGAGCCAATATACCTTTCGGAAATTTCCCTACGCTTACGAGCAGGGCTATAAAATGGGCGTGGAATATGCGGAAAGAATCAAGGAATTGAAGGGCTGACAAAGGTGGCATATACTATGGATTTATTTGATTTCAACAACAACGAAGAGACAGCGAAACCGTTGGCGGAAAGAATGCGGGCGAACAATCTGAACGAATTTATCGGGCAGAAGCACATCGTTTCCGAACATTCCCTTTTAAGGCGCGCCATCGCCACCGATAAGCTGGGAAGCTGCATTTTCTGGGGCCCTCCCGGCTGCGGAAAAACTACGCTCGCCAATATCATCGCTCTGACCACGAACGGGGAGTTTATCAAGCTCAACGCCGTCAATTCGGGCGTGGCGGACGTCAAGCACGCCGTCGATACCGCCCGTGACAATCTGAAACTGTACGGCAAGCGCACCTATCTCATGCTGGACGAGTGCCACCGTTTCAATAAGACCCAGAGCGATTCCCTTCTCCCCGCAATAGACATTGGCACCTACCTTGTACAAACATAAATTTATTTATATTACCCGTGATATACAATTAGATGTCTTTAAGACTCTGAAAACCGTCAATAAAAAGACGGGACGGACGATAGAAGAAGAGTTGCTGGATTATTGCAGGTTTCCCAGAAGCATTATCGACTTAAAGGCGTTTTTGGGAATCAAGGACAAGAAGAGCATCCAAGCGCGATTTACGAAACCCTTAATGCAACAAGGAAAGTTGAAGTTTATTTATCCGGAATCTCCAACGAGTGTCTGGCAAAGATATCTGAATACCGAAGTGGATATTACGCCGAAAATGCAAGAGACAATGGTTCAATTGGCTAAGACGGAAAGGCATTTGGAACTGGAACGGATGACGTTAAAGTTTTGTAAAGTGCCGCGCAGTTTGGGAGAGATTAAAGATCATGTAGGGTTGGCAGGTTACGATATTGTGAGAAAGCGGGCAGTACAGCCGCTGATAGATCAAGGCAAAATCAAATTGCTCTATCCGCATGATCCGTTTTATGTCAAGCAAAAGTATGTTATAGCGGAAGCCCCGGTTGATTTTCCTGCGCTTACGGAAGAGAATATAATTTTATTTTGCTCAACCCCGCGGACCAAAGAAGAAATTAAGGAGCATTTTGCAATTGGGCAAGATTTGCTTTACAAATTCTTGAATCCGATTATAGAAGAAGGAAAGTTGACTTATACGAAAAGCACAAGGATTGGAAAGAATATAATACACAGAAAATTGGTGAAGAACGAAAATCCTCAAAAAGTAATAATCAAGAAACGAAAAATTACAGATGAGGACATTATAGAGTTCTGCAAAATTCCGCGTCATCATCGTGAGTTATGGGAAGAATTTGAAATATCTACTCGGACTTGTCAAAAAATTGTTGACAGACTAATTGAAGACGGTAGATTGGTATATACGGAGGATACAAAAAGTTACAAGAGAAAAGTATTAAAAAATGATCCTGTATTAGTGAAAATGCTAAACGATACAAAACTGAAAGACGAAGATCTCATCGCATATTGTCGGAAGCCGAGGTTAATACAAGAGATTATAAATAATTTTGGCATTACCAATTACGAATGTAAGAAACATTTAGATAGATTGTTTGCTACGGGAGAATTGGTGTATACCGAAAAAGCAAGAAGCTGGTACAGAAAAATTAAAGCAAAGGGTTTGACCAATGATGCCGTAACTAAGGAAAATGTAACCGATGAAGATATTATATCGTTTTGTAACGTACCTCGGTATGTATACGAAATAAAAAAAGAATTTCACTTGAACGATACTTCATTTAAAAAGATTGTTGAAACGATGATAGATGACGGAAGATTAATAAATACAGAAAAAGGAAAAGGATATTATAGGAAACTGTTGAAAAATGGATAACTTATTTACACATATGCACGACAATCTTAAACCGTTAGCCGAAAAAATGCGCCCGATAAGTTTGGACGATTTTGTCGGTCAGCAACATATTCTCGGCGAGGGAAAACTCCTTCGCCGACTGATTCAAGCCAAAAAAGTCCCGAGCTGTATTTTCTTCGGCCCTCCGGGAACAGGCAAGACGACTCTTGCGCATATCATCGCTCAGACGACCGGTGGCAACTTTGTTGCTATGAATGCAGTTTCAAGCGGGGTCGCAGATATCAAAGGGGTGATTAGCGAAGCTAAAAAAACTTTTGAGATGTTCGGCAAAAAGACCTATCTTTTGTTGGATGAGGTGCATAGATGGAATAAGGCTCAAAGCGACTCATTGCTTGAAGTGCTGGAATCCGGAAAATTAATCATGATAGGGGCAACTACAGAGTCGCCGACCTATAGTATGACCCGTGCTATCGTGAGTCGTTGTTCACTGTTTGAATTTAAACCGGTGGGAGTAGAAGATATAAAAAAAGCGTTGAGAAGGGCGATTGAGGATCCGAACGGATTGAAGTCTTTCAATATAAAAATAGATGACGAGGCGTTGACGTATTTTGCAACAGCTTGTGCCGGCGATGTCCGCAGTGCATTGAACGGTCTCGAAATAGGTGCACTGACCACCAAGTTGAATAAAGACGGTGAAACAGTGATTACGAAAGATATCGCCGCGGAATGCCTTCAAAAAAAGGCTTTGAGTCTAAACGACGACGTATTCTATCATATTTTGAGTGCATTCTGCAAGAGCCTTCGCGGTAGCGATGCGACGGCGGCTTTATATTATGCAAATCGGTTAATCGAGGCGGGTTGTGAGCCACAGCTTTTGGCAAGGCGGACGATAGCGCACGCGAGCGAGGACTGCTGTTCGGCGAAAGCGCTGAATACGGCATGCAACGCCTTGTACGCGCTTAATAATTTGGGAATGCCGGAAGGGAATATTATCCTATCGCACGCCATTATCGAAGTCTGCGAGGCTCCTAAAAACAACCGTGTGATCGTCGCAATGGAACGGGCGATCGATGATGCTCGGAATCATCCCGACGATAATATACCTGACTATTTGAAGAATCATACGGAAGCGAGTAAGAAATATAAGTATCCACATGATTATGGCGGATGGGTAGACCAACAATATCTTCCGGATTCTCTGAAAGACAGGGATTACTTTAAGAAGGAGAACAAATAGTTTATTTTAATAGAAAAAGGCCGTCGGATAAAAATAACAAAGAAAGTCGGCTATAACTGAAGAGGGGAGAAATGAAATTGCTGAACAGTAAAATTTTAGAATCTATTGTGTCACGGGATAAACGCTTATCTGAAAGTTTATTGCCAGAATTGATTAAAAGATTAATTCTGTCCAGTATAAAAAATATTGATAGCATTCGTATTCCCTGTAAAGATGATGTATGGGCGCCAGGATTTGACGGGATTATTGAATGTTCAGAAAGTACTAAATATGTATGTTCGGGCAAAAGTGTCTGGGAATTTGGTACCAATAAAGATTCATTAAAAAAAATCAATGAAGATTACGAAAAGCGCAATCAAGATGCTTTAGGAATAGACAAAACCTCAACAGCGTTTTATTTGGTTATACCAAAAATATGGAAAATGTCTGTTGGAATGGAAGCATGGGAGAATCAACACAAAGGGGAATGGAAAAAAATACATATTATCGATGCGAGCGAATTATGCGATTGGATCAATTCAATACCTTCGGTATGCTGTTGGGTGTTCGAAAATTATTATGATGAGAAGCTTTTATCGTTTACAAGCGTGAACCAAGCTTGGGAAAAGTTTAAAAAGAGAACAGAACCAAATTTAACGCAGGATTTATTTTTGGTTGGCAGACAGGGGGAAACAAAATTACTTAATGAAAATAAAAGTAAGGCTATAACAAGAGTGCAAGGCAATAGTTTTGTCGAGGCTTTAGGTTTTACTATTGCGTCTGTGCTTTCACATAAAGAAAATAGAGAAATTTTTATTGTTGTAGAAGATGAAATAACTTTTAAAAAATTAAACAGGGTTGTCGAAGATCAGACATTTATTTTCACATTTCCGTATGGCGGAGATGTGAATTTGGATAACAATAATTCCGTTATTCTATGTTTTAGTGATGCCGATATCAGTATTGTACCGGATATAAAACTAAATAAACTTTCGAAAAATAATTTTGAGGATGCTTTAAAAAAGATGGGCTTAGATAATATTGAAGCCTGTCGTTTTACTAAATTTACGGATAGAAATGTAGCGGCCTTATTAAGAAAAATACCGGGAACAATAAATATTGCTAAGCCCGATTGGGTAGAGAAAATTGATTTTTCATATTTAGAACCAATGCTTTTAATGCGAAGTATTAATCGGGAAAGCCAGATAGATAGAAGTTTGGTCAAGTTTTTTGGCGTAGAATATAATGAATTTGAAAACAAGATGAATGCTTTGGCAAGATTTGAAGATAGTCCTATCAAAATTGTAGATAGGTATTTTGCCCTTATACACTATGAAGAAGTATGGAATATTTTGCGATTAAGCACATCGCATAGATGTTATCAGACATTAATAGAGCTGATTAAAAAAATCTTGCGAAATCAGATACCGCAAGATAATAAATTTTTTTTCAATACACAAGACACTTTATTAGAAAATCTGTTTAAAAATTTAATCTACTTTGCATCGAATAGTCCGACTGAGAAATCAAGAGTGGCGGAAGATGTGAAAGATATTTTGGAGGAATTGCAAGAAGAAGGCAATCGCGGTAGATTGCTTGAGTATTTAAGAATTTTAGCTAATGCAGTTCCAAATTTAATAATATCATTCATAATCAAAAATTTAGAAATCGGTGGCGAAATAGATTCTCTTTTTTCAAATCAAAGTTATACGCATGATTACTGTAAAATATTATTTGCACTCGAATCACTTCTAAATTTTGACGAAAGCAAAGGTCAGGCTTGTGAAGCCCTGAAAATTTTATATTTGCGCAATTATCGGTATAGTATTTCAAATACTCCGAAAGAAACATTATCAAATGCGCTGTGCCTTTGGAATACAAAAAATGCTCTTTATTTAAAGGATAAGGAAAAAATTCTTATAAAATTTTTAGAAGACGAGCCGGTACAGATGGGGATTTTTACATTGGATTTATTGGGAAAAAACCATTACAGTCGGTCTGTGGGGGTTGAAGAATTTAAGTCAGATATTCATAAAGATAATGTAGTAACCTACGGCGAACTGATAGACGTAATCTATACATTGGATTCTAAAATTGCAGATGCTATAATAGCTACAAAATCAACAGAACTATTGATTAAATTTATTAAGTCAAGTCGTGTTGTAAAGATTGAAATATATGAAAGTTTGATAAGTCGTATAATTTGCGATGAATATGATCCGCAAGAGATGCAGAAGGCGTATTTTGTTGTGTTAGAGCAAATAGTATGGTGTAAGAGAATATATCACCATGAGAAGAATGAAATAAATAAAAAATATATAGATATTTTTATAAAATACAGTAAAAAACTGCAAAGTCCGGATTTGTTTTTGCGATATTCTTCCTATTTCCAGAATTGGGATGATTGTCCGCTGTTTGATGAGGATGATTATGATGAGGCAGAATTTAACTATTCTTGGAAATGCGACAGGAAAATTCAATACAGAAAAAAGATTTATGCTGAGCTTAAAAAAGAATATGGCGAAGATTTATATGTTCGGTTGTTAAGTCTTATGAGTGATGAATCCATTTGGGGACAATTTTGGCTTCAAGTTGATGATATCGATATAAAAAATTTATGTGATAGATGTATCGAATTAGCTAAATACCAGATATTGATCTGTGTATTAGATAAGCTATCCCTTGATTTGTTTTCCGAAATATTTAATACATTTACACCAGATGTAAAAATTAAAATTTTATCAAAAATCAAAAGAGTAGATATTTTTGATCTGTTGGATACAACCGAAAATGAGGAAGCCTATTGGACAAATAAAATTATGTACCAATACGATGAAATATTTTATAAAAAATTATTGGAGTATAATCCCGCTGGACTTCTTTCCTATTATGCTGATAATGAGAATGAAATCGATAATATCGAAAAGATAGTAAATATCTTGAAGCGGATTAAAGAGCTAAATGTCGATATAAGGGATAGCGGAAATAGATGTTATTTAGATACAATTTTAAAAAATTTGGATAAGTCAGTTTATTCCGAAGATATAGCTATATTGGAATGGGATTTTTACAAAAGAAAACTGATTAGCGGCTGGTTGGAGGGAATGAGGAAGTACTATTTTTTCAATCCGCAAAAAATAGTCGAGCAATTAAATAATGAAGATAAAAAATATGAAGTGTATCTTGATTTTTTGTACAATTTTTCGTTACCGCAAATTGCATACACAGCTTTTACTAAGTGTGAACTTTTTTTCGATATCATAATCAATTGTACGGAAGATAAAGATTGTGCGTTTGCTATAGTTGGACAGATTTTAGGCCGATCTATTAAAGGAGAGGATGGAATTTTTCCTCACGAGTTCGCTCGAAAAATCATTGAAAAATATAAAAATCAAGACTTAAATCAGAGTTTTATCGTTGGAAAAAGACATAGTGAAGGAGGGCGAGTAGTAGAAGACGGGAGTGATCAAATTGAGATCGCGGATAGACTTAAAAGCGATGCGAACAGTATAAGTTTACAATATCCTGTGACAGCTCAATTATTGCAAGAATTAAGCGACGAACATATCAAAGATGCTAACCGAGATAAGATTTTTACAGAAATTGAATGTGACTGAATCTAATAAATAATTATTATTTTTAAGAATACCAGAAGGGAATATCATATTGTCGCACGCCATTATCGAAGTCTGCGAGGCTCCTAAAAACAACCGTGTGATCGTCGCAATGGAACGGGCGATCGATGATGCTCGGAATCATCCCGACGATAATATACCTGACTATTTGAAGAATCATATGGAAGCGAGCAAAAAATATAAGTATCCACATGATTATGGCGGATGGGTAGACCAGCAATATTTTCCGAACTCTTTGAAAGACAGGGATTACTTTTCGAAAGATAAAAAGTAATAGGGAATATTATAGAGAGTAAGAGGCACTATTCATATTTGAATGGTGCCTCTTGCTAATACCGATCTTGAAAATGCGATGCATAGCATGAAATTGTATCTCACTAAAAGGAGTTGTGTCGATGAAAATAAAACTATATCAGATTGAAGCGTCAGATATAAATCGGGATATTATTTTTGAGGAGTTAGATGAAATTCTGGAGAGAAGCGGTGGAAGGTTTCCTTCGGAACGATATCAATGTGTATTCGACGGAGACGTCGAGGCAAAAGATGCGGAAGATTTGTTTTATATTTTCAATATGCGTCTACCGAAAGGATACAAAGGGCGCAGTATGTCTGTTTCGGATGTCGTTGAATTTGAAAACAAACCATATAATTCACGTTTTCTCTTTTGTGAGCGAGATGGATTTAAAGAAATTTCTTTCAAGGCCAAATTGGTAAAATCCTACTAAGAAAAAAAAGGCTCTGTTCGGTAAAAACGAACAGAGCCTTTTTTTATGCATTAAAAAGCCGGTAAAAGAGAATTCAAAAATTTTTTGTGTTTTTTCATTAAAAGTATAAGGTATGAGAAATTCTCTGCGTTTGTGTCTATGAAAGTCAAATGACAATGCGAAAATCTATAGAAAAAATTTTCTCTTCGCATCGAGCCGCTTGGTTCGTTTTGGCTTTTTATCTCGTAGGAGGTTTTTGATATGAACGATAAGAGTAAGTTTGAGATGTCTGCGGAATCAATTCTTCAATTATTAGTCAAGCGCGGTTTAATCGGTGATGAAAAAATCGGTAATGAACAACTTCAGCAGGCGAAACAGAAAAAACAGCAAATTATGTACCATAATACTGAATTACTGTTAAAACAATATAAAAATATCACTTGGATGCTGGAATGTTTCCCTGATACCATTTCGGAAGAACTGGAGCAGCCATTTGAAAATTTGGATGAGATGATTGACCGATTGGATATGGAAATGGCAATGGGAAATCGTAAGATTGAAAATCGGATGGAAAGTATCAAAAAGGCGCGGCTTGCATTGGATAGAGTAAATGAAGCTTTAACGGTTCTTAAGAAAAAGCCTAAAGACGGAGAACGTTTATATGAGGTCATATATCTGACTTATATAAGTTCTGAAAATCTTACGCATAATGAATTACTTTATCGGCTTAATTTGTCGTCAAGACATTATTATCGCTTGAGAGAAGAGGCAATCAGAATTCTTTCGATACGAATTTGGTCTGCTCCTACTGTGGAGTTGGATTTTTGGTTTGATATGATCACTTTACTCAAAGGCTAATTGAAATATCTGATGAATAGAGGATGGAATGATATGATGTCGGGTATTGAAAAAGTTCTGCCGCGTAGTGAAGATTACTTAGATAAGACCATTGTTGAAACAGGATTTATACTGATCGAAGGGATATACTATTATAAACGTATTTTTTCCGATGGTTGTGCCGAGTTGGTTCGTTATGACCAAAACTTAAAAAAGTGGGTAATTCTGTGTTTTACGAATATTCCAGAATAATTTTCATAAGCTGTGTGCAAAATTGTGGACAAAAAGCGTTTAATATCGTATAATATAAATATGGTTAATATGGGGATATTAACAAACCGAAGATGTCCTAAATGTGGCAGTATTGACGGACAGATGAATGCCGGATTTAATAAATCCGGCTCACAGAGATGCATTTGCCGAAAATGCAAATGTACCTATACGCTAAATCCAAAATATTCAAATGAATTTAGGCAAGAAGCAATACGTCTATACAAATCTGGGAAAAGCGCGAGAAAAGTAGAGAAGATTCTCAAAGTCAGTAAGGGGAGCGTATTGAATTGGGTAAGAAAATTCGATAGTGATATTGATAAAAACTGAAAAGGAGGTTCTTATGGAGATCGAAAACGAAAAAAGTAAAAACAGAATGGTATTGCTTTTGCGTAATTCGTCAAAAAAGCAGGCTGAAAAGAAAATAACCGAAGACGGTAAAATTGAATATGATATTCCTCTCCAAAGGAGCATCCTTACTCCCTGGGCTGAAAGAATGGGATATACAATAGTCAAAGAACTGGTAGAAGGCGGAATATCGGGATTCAAGATTTCGGCTGAAAAACGAGATGCTGTTATTGAATTAAAAGCAATGGCTGATCGTCGTGAGTTTGATGTATTGGGAATTTATATGTCAGACCGTCTGGGAAGAATCGCAGATGAAACACCTTTGATTGTTTCTTATTTGAATGCCCGCGGTATTCGGGTATTGTCTTACACTGACGGCGAAATTTCATCAAAAACCCACGACGAAAAACTGATGACTTATATCCGTTATTGGCAAGCTGAAGGCGAAAGTATCAAAACTTCGAAAAGAATTAAAGATGCTCACGGTCAGGCTGTTGAACAAGGAAAGTGGCGGGGTGGGCATCCGCCTTATGGGTATAGAACGGTCAGTAAAGGTACTTTGAACGGAAAAGGTCGTCCGATATTTGACGTTGAAATCGATCCCGAGGCAGCCGAGGTGGTTAGAACTATTTTCAGGCTGTACCGAGAGCATTACGCATTTAAGGGGATAGCTAAATACCTCAATGACAATGAGATTCCCACGACAACCGGGGTTCTTTGGTCGTGGACTCAAATAGAAGATATTCTGCATAATAAATTATATATCGGCATTTATGAGTTGGGGAAGAAAGCCAAAAAGATAAGAGCAGTTTCTCCGGTAATGCAGCACTTGGTAATCATTTCCGAAGAGGAATTTTACGAGGTGCAAGAGCTGATTAAGAAAAATACGAAGGTTCCTAACAGAGGTCGGCCGACGATTCGCGGCGCAAGTCTTTTGAGCGGGTTACTTTATTGTGAATGCGGAAGAAAATATACCAGCCAATCTTATAGACATCTGAAGAAGCAGAAGGACGGTTCGACTCGGCTTTACGAACTCCATACATATCGTTGCGGCGCGTTTAGAACGCCCAAGATAGGGCAATGTTATAAGTTGCCTATTAAAGCCGATATGTTGGATGACTTAGTTGTTCGTGATGCGAAAAACTTTATCACTACGGCGGATTTCGAGAAACTTTTACACTCTGACGATGACAGTGTACAAGAAAGAGAAGTTATGATGTCCGAGCAATTAAAGCGTATCTCGAAAGAAAAAACGCAGTTAGAAAAAGAATTGCATAAACTTAGCGATGAGGTTTGTAAAGTGATTATGGGCGAAAGTCAATGGTCGCAAAGCGTACTTTCAAAGCTGATAGAGTCAAAAGAGCAGGAGTTATCCGATATCGTAAAAAAGCAAGAAGAGGTCGAAATTAAGTTGAAAGAACTATCCGCATATTTGGCGGAAAGAAAAGCAAATCTTTCGGAGCTGAACAATTGGGCGGAACGGTTTGATATTCAGGATACTCCGGCAAAAAAAGCAATGCTGATCAACGCGATTGATCGCATTACTGTTTACGATGATAAAGTAACGGTTAAATATAAGTTCAAGTGTGATTATCTCCGAGGAGGGACAAAATTTGATATTGGTAATAATAAAGCAGTGGGTGAAGTTCCATCGGGGGCATTTCCATGCTTAGCAGTTGTACAAGGTATGTCCCAGCCGAGCAGGGAACGATTATCTTCATCGGTTCCACGACGGAAAATCCCTATGCCTCCATGACGCCCGCCATCGTATCGAGGTGTCGGGTTTTCGAATTCAAGCGGCTGACGGAGGAGGATATCTCCGAAGCGCTCCGCGCGGCTCTGAAAAACCGCCACAAGGGATTGGGAAAAATGAATGTCGAGGCGGACGACGATGCCATCGCGCACATCGCCCGCATGGCAGGCGGAGATCTCCGTTCGGCGTACAACGCCCTCGAACTCGCCGCCATGACGACCGACCCCGACGCGGACGGAAAAGTGCATATCTCCCTGAAAGACGCCGAGGAGTCCATTCAGAGAAAGGCACTGAGCTATAACGAGGACGACTATTACGATTTCCTTTCCGCTTTCTGCAAGTCCCTCCGCGGCAGCGACGCGAATGCGGCGCTCTATTATGCCATGCGCCTCATCGAAGGCGGCTGCGACCCTATGCTCGTGGCGCGGCGGCTGGTCGTACATTCGGCCGAGGACGTCGGCATGGCCGATCCCCGCGCTTTACAGATTGCCACTTCCGCCATGTATGCCTTTGAAAAAATCGGCTATCCCGAAGGATTGATTCCCCTTTCCGAGGCGATCATTTACGTATGCGAAGCGGAAAAGAGCTACTCGGTGAAAAATGCGATGCTGGCGGCGAAGGACGACGCTTCCAGAGTGCGGGACGATTCCGTTCCGCCCTATCTGAAAGACAATTCTTTCGGAAGCAGGGAGGACAAGGCTCAGAGCCTCAACTATAAATTCCCCCACAATTACGGCGGCTACGTCGAACAGCAATATCTGCCCGATTCCCTCAAAGACAAAGTATATTACGTTCCCGGAAACAACGGCTACGAAAATACGGTCAAGGAAATCCGCGAGAGAAAGGGGAAAAAGAGATAACATGCTTTTGCGGGAATACGGAGAGAAAGACCTCGAAGAAATCCTTCGTCTCTTTTATCGGACGGTACATGTCGTCGCGGCGGCGGACTATTCCGAAGAACAGCTGGACGCATGGGCGCCCGCGGAGGCGGACCGCGAAAAGTGGCGCGCGTCTTTGGCAGAGCATTTTTCTTTGGTGGCGGAGGAGAACGGAAAAATCGTCGCGTTCGGGGACGCAGACGGGGGATACCTCGACCGCCTGTACGTCGCGGCGGATTTTCAAGGCCGCGGCGCGGGGAGTCTCGTCGCGGGAGCGCTGGAAGAGTATGCGCGGGGGACGGGAGCGGAAAAAATGACCGTTCACGCTTCTTTGACGGCAAGAGCTTTTTTCGAGAAAAGGGGCTATAAAGTGCTTGAACGGAGACGAGTGGAAAGAAAAGGCGTGGAACTGACGAATTTTTTGATGGAAAAAATATTCTGAGGGGCAAAGCCCCGAAAGGAGGCCGGAATTATGAAATGTTTATACTGCGACTGTACGGAAAGCAAGGTGATCGATTCCCGTTCGGCGGACGACAGGACGATTCGCCGCCGCAGGGAGTGCGTGGGCTGCGGCAGAAGGTTTACTACTTACGAGACGATTGAAGTGACGCCCGTGTTGGTCGTGAAAAACAACGGTACGAGGCAGGCGTTCAACGCCGAAAAAGTCCGCAACGGAATCATCAAGTCCTGCGAAAAACGCCCCGTTCCCATGGCGGTAATCGACGAAATCGTAATCGATATCAGCAAACAGGTCTATAACAGCATGGAGAGCGAAATCTCCTCCAAGGAAATCGGGAAAATGGTCATGGAACGCCTGAAAAAGGTGGACGAGGTGGCCTATGTGAGATATGCCTCCGTATACCGTTCCTTCAAGGATATTTCCTCTTTCCTTTCGGAGCTCAAAGAAATGATGAAAACGGAAAAACACAAAAATAAGGGCGGCAAAGACGGCGGCAGAGAATGAATAGGCCGGCGGACGAACGGAAAATTAGAAGGAAATTAAAAGAAATGAACGAATTGAAAGAAGGTCTGACAAACCGAACTTGTACGAAAAAAATTATCGTCGGCGGCGTGGAAATCGGCGGCGGGACGAGCGTGAAAATTCAGTCGATGACGACGACGAAAACATCGGACGTAGCAGCGACCGTGAGACAAATCGAGGCGCTGAAAGAAGCCGGCTGCGAAATCGTGCGCGTCGCGGTGGCGGACGAAGACGACGCGGCGGCGGTAAAGGCGGTCAAAGAAAAAATTTCTTTGCCGCTCGTGGCGGATATTCATTTTTCTCCGAAGCTCGCCGTCGCCGCAATAGAAAACGGTGCGGACAAGGTACGCATCAACCCCGGCAACATCGGAGGGGAAAAGGAAATAAAATACGTCGCCGACTGTATCCGCGCTCATAAAATTCCCGTCCGCGTCGGCTCCAATACGGGCAGTATCGAACCGCACTTCCTTCAAAAATACGGCCGAAGCGCCGAGGCTTTGGTCGAGAGTGCCCTATATAACGTCGGGATTTTGGAAAAGTTCGGCGTGGAGGACATTGTCATTTCCGTGAAGGCTTCCTCCGTTCCGCTTACCATAGAGGCCTATACGCTCCTTTCGGAGCGGACTTCCTATCCCCTGCACGTCGGCGTGACCGAAGCGGGAGCCGAGGAGGCGGGCGTAATCAAGAGCGCCGTGGGGATAGGCTCTCTGCTCCTT
>CAKXBD010000021.1 GCA_934871445.1 uncultured bacterium
GTCGTAAAGGAGCTGAAAGACAAGGGAATTACGGAAGAAGAATTTCTTCGCGGAAGGGAACAAATGAAGGCGGCTATGCTCTTTTCTCAGGAGAGCACTTCTTCGCAGATGCTCCTTTACGGAAAATATATGCTTTTCAACGACGCGCTGTTCGACTTTGAAGGCAAGCTCGATGCAATCAATAAGATTACGCAAAGCGACGTTGCCGAAACGATTTCTCTCGCCTTCGACGAAAAGAAAAAGGCGATCGGCGCCGTGGGCAATTTGGACAAGCCCTTTGAGCTTTGATTGCCGTGGACGAGAAAAAAGAATCGGGATTTCCGCCCGTGTTCAATAGGGAAAGCAAGCTGCTTATTTTGGGAAGTTTTCCGTCCGTAAAAAGCCGAAAAATTCAGTTTTATTACGGCAATAAACAAAATCGTTTTTGGAAAACGGTATGCGGATTTTTCGGGGAGCCCGTTCCCGAAGCTGTCGAGGAAAAGAAGGAGTTCCTTTTCAGACGGCATATCGCGCTTTGGGATATGGCCGCGGAGTGCGAAATAGAAGGCTCGGCAGATTCTTCAATCAAGGAAGTCGTTCTCGCCGACCTCGACGTAATCTTCCGTGAAGCACCCATTGAAAAAATTCTTCTGAACGGAGCGCTCTCTTATAAGCTCTTTCTTTCCCGATATGCGGATATTTCCGTCCCGTATTTCAAGATGCCCTCAACAAGTCCCGCCAATCCCCGCTTCGACGAAAGGGCATGGAGGGAACAGCTCCGCTGTCTGCTTTGAGCGCGTTGTCCTTCTTTATCCGAACGTTTCAAAACGGTTGCAGCCGTACTCGTTTGGCCCTTCTTTATCCGACAAAAGGGCCCCCATTTCAACCTAAGGAAAAAAACATGACTTACTCGGAATTTTTGGAAGAACTCGGCGCTTATGCCGAGCACGATTTTGCGGCATTTCAGAAAAAAATCATCATGAGCCCGTCGCAGGAATTTATAGGCGTGAGGACTCCCGTCATGCGGAAGCTCGCAAAGGCTCATAAAAACGATTTGGAGACGCTTTTCACCTTTCCCGATAAATATTACGAGGTGACCTTCATAAAGCTCTCAGCGGCGTCCTTACAGCCCTACGAAGGATTTGTACGCAATCTCGGCAGATGTATTTCGCTCATCGATAATTGGGCGCTGTGCGATTGCTTCAAGGCGGACTGTATCAAAAAGCACCGGGAAGAGTTTCTGCCCGTTTTGGAAGAAATATTTTCCTGCGGCGGAGAATTTTATCAAAGGTATGTCCTCGTCGTCCTGTTGGGAGACTACATAGAGGAAAAGTATTTGCCCGTAATCGAGGAATATTTGAAGCGTTCGGATACGGAGAAATACTATGTATATATGGCGGCGGCGTGGCTCGCGGCGGAAGTGCTCGTCAAAAATTACGAAGCGGGGCTGAAAATCCTCAAAAAGGGAATTTTGGACGCAAAAACGCACAACAAAGCCATTCAGAAGGCCAAGGAAAGCTACCGCATCACAAAGGAACAAAAGGGATATCTCGAATCCCTGAAAATAAAAATCTCAAAATAAGCTGTAAGGTATCACTATGGACATTTTACAAACGATCACGCAAGAATTCAATCTCACCGAAAACCACGCGAAAAATATTATTTCGCTCATCGACGAGGGGAACACGATTCCCTTTATTGCCCGCTACCGAAAGGAAATGACGGGAAGCTGCGACGATCAGGTGCTTCGGGAACTCAACGACCGCCTGACGTATCTTCGCAACCTCGAAAAGCGGAAGGAGGAGGTCTCTTCCGCCATAGAGGAACAGGGAAAGATGACGGAGGAAATTCGTTCCGCACTCGAAAAGGCGGCCACGCTCACCGAGGTAGAGGACGTTTACCGCCCGTATAAACAGAAGCGCAAGACGCGGGCTTCCGTCGCCATAGCGAAGGGCTTACAGCCTCTCGCGGACGCGATTTTCGCACAGGATAAAACGCTCGATGTTAGAAAGGAAGCGGAGAAATACATAACGGAAGAAGTTCCGACCGCGGAGGAGGCGATTTCCGGCGCACAGGACATCATTGCGGAAATGATTTCCGACGACGCCGCCACCCGCAAAAAAATCCGCAATTTCTTTTTCAATCACGGGGAAATCAGCTCCTCTTACGTCAAGGGCAAAGAGGAAGAGGACGAAGCTAAAACCTATGAAATGTATAAGTCCTATTCCGAACCCGTTTCGGAAATCAAGAGCCACCGAGTCCTCGCTCTCAACCGCGGGGAAAAGGAGGGCTTTCTCAAAGTTTCCCTCGTCTGCGATACGGATTTCGCCAAGAGAATTGCGGCGGCTTCCTTTCTGAAAGACGGCGGGGAATCGACGAAAATCGTCCGCGCGGCTGCCGAGGACGGATATGAACGCCTCATCGCTCCGTCCGTGGAAAGGGAGGTGCGGGCACAGCTTTTCGACGACGCAAGCGAACAGGCGATTAAAATGTTTGAAATCAATCTCAAACCGCTTTTGATGCAGCCTCCCGTGAAAAATAAAATTACGATGGGCTGGGACCCCGCTTTCCGCACGGGCTGTAAAATCTGCGTCGTGGACGGCACGGGCAAAGTCCTCGACAAGACCGTAGTTTATCCCACTCCGCCGCAGAATAAGACGGAGGAAGCCAAAAAGACTTTGAAAGCGCTCATCGAAAAGTACGGCGTGGAAGTCATTTCCTGCGGCAACGGAACGGCGAGCAAGGAAAGTGAAATCTTCATCGCCGAGCTCATCAAGGAAATTAAGGCGGAAACGGGGCGGGAAGTGGGCTACGTCATCGTCAGCGAAGCGGGCGCCAGCGTATACTCCGCCAGCGCTTTGGGTGCGGAGGAATTTCCCGATTACGACGTCACGGCGCGCAGCGCGGTGTCCATCGCGAGAAGATTGCAGGACCCGCTCGCGGAGCTTATCAAAATCGACCCCAAATCCATCGGCGTGGGGCAATATCAGCACGACATGAACGAAAAACGGCTGGACAGCGCGCTGGGCGGAGTGCTCGAAGACTGCGTCAACAGCGTGGGCGTAGACCTCAATACGGCGAGCGTTTCCCTCCTCAGATACGTCGCGGGACTCAATTCCGCCGTGGCGAAAAATATCGTGGCTTACCGCGAAGAAAACGGAAAATTCATGTCGAGGAAACAGCTTCTCAAAGTTCCCAAGCTGGGCGAAAAGGCGTATACCCAATGCGCGGGCTTCCTCCGCATCGACTGCGGAGACAATATTCTCGACAATACCGCCGTTCATCCCGAATCTTATGAAAAGGCAGAGAAGCTGCTTTCCTTGTTTTCCTATACAAAGGAGGACGTCCGCGCCCGCAGGATTTCCGACCTTCGAGATAAGCTGAAAGCCTACGGCGTGGATAAGGCGGCAAAGGAGACGGAACTCGACAAGGCGACTCTGGCGGATATCGTCACCGAGCTCATGAAGCCGGGACGGGATATTCGCGACGCGCTTCCCGCGCCCATGCTCCGCAAGGATATCATGGGTATCGAGGACTTGAAGCCGGGCATGGAAATTACGGGTACGGTGAGAAACGTCGTCGATTTCGGGGCATTCGTGGACATCGGGGTACATCAGGACGGACTAGTACATATTTCGGAAATTACCGATAAATATATCCGTCATCCCTCGGAAGTTCTCAAAGTGGGGCAAATCGTCAAAGTCACCGTGAAGGACGTGGACATCAAGAAAAACCGCATTGCGCTGACGATGAGAAAGAAGAACAAATAAGCGGGAAAAAGCACTTGACTTTTCTTTCGTCTTGTATTACAATTATATCATAAATAAATATTACAAATCGAAATAACGGAGGAACGAAATATGTTGGAAAAGGTACAGGCAATGCTTGCGGACGCACTCAATCTCCCTTTGAGCAAGGTAACGCCCGAGGCGAAAATCGTCGAGGATTTAGGCGCGGATTCCTTGGATGTAGTGGAGCTTTTGAGCCGTCTCGAAGACGAATACGGCGTTGTTATTCCCGATGACGACGTAGAAAATCTGAAAACCGTTGCGGACGTCGCGGCGGAACTTGAAAAAATCATGAAATAAACCTGCTTTTGCGGCAGAAATCGCCCCCGAACGATATTCGGGGGCTTTTTCCGTATTTTTCGATAAAAATGCGGGGCATATTCGTTTGCCATAAACGGCGCGATATGGTATAATCTTCAAGGACTATAAATTTACAGAGGTATTCACATGTTACAGGTTTCGGGCGTAAGCCTTCAATACGGCAGCAAAAAATTGTTCGAGGACGTCAACCTCAAATTTACGAAAGGGAATTGTTATGGAATCATAGGCGCTAACGGCGCGGGAAAATCTACCTTTCTTAAAGTCCTTTCGGGCGAAATTGAACCGCAGAAGGGATATGTTTCCCTGGATAAAAACGAGCGTATGTCCGTTTTGCAGCAAAACCAAAATATGTACGATAAAGAGACGGTGCTCCGCACCGTCATGCTTGGCTATAAGCATCTCGTGGACGTCATGGACGAAAAGGACGCCCTGTACGCCAATCCCGATTTTTCGGAGGAGGACGGAATCCGCGCCGCGGAGCTCGAAAGCGAATTTGCGGAAATGAACGGCTATGACGCCGAATATCAGGCGGGACAGCTCCTCAATGCCTTGGAGATTCCGGAGGAACTTCATTATTCCTCCATGAACGAGCTCGACGCGAAACAGAAGGTCCGCGTACTGTTGGCGCAGGCGCTTTTCGGAAACCCCGACGTCCTTCTTCTCGACGAGCCGACCAATAACCTCGACATCAAAACCGTGCGCTGGCTTGAAAATTATTTAATGGATTTTGAAAATACCATTATCATCGTTTCCCATAACCGCCATTTCCTCAATAAGGTTTGTACGAACATTTGCGACGTCGATTTCGGCAAAATCAATATGTACGTGGGAAACTACGATTTCTGGTATCAGACCAGTCAACTCCTTGCCCGCCAGCAAAAGGAGCAGAATAAGAAAGCCGAACAGCGCGCGAAGGAATTGCAGGAATTTATTGCCCGTTTCGCGGCGAACGCTTCCAAATCTCGTCAGGCTACTTCTCGGAAGAAGGAGCTCGAAAAGCTTACAATCAACGATTTTAAGCCTTCCCTTAGAAAATATCCCTATATCGATTTCAAATTTGAAAGAGAAATCGGTAACGATATTCTCATCGTGGAGGGTCTGACAAAGCAGGGATATTTCAAAGATGTTTCCTTTACTGTACAAAAAGGCGAAAAAATCGGTATCGTTTCGGATAAAAGTACCACGCTCACTATGCTCTACGATATTCTCATGGGAAAGGAACAGCCCGATTCAGGTACCGTTATGTGGGGAAAAACTATTTCTGTTTCTTACTTCCCGCAAAATAATAGCGAATTTTTTGAAAATTGTGATTTGACATTGGTCGAATGGCTCTCTCAATTCTCTCAGGATCACTATGAAGAATATCTCCGCGGTTGGTTGGGTAGAATGTTATTTTCGGGAGAAGAGGCTCTTAAAAAGGCCAAGGTGCTTTCAGGCGGCGAGAAAGTCCGTTGTATGCTGGCGAAAATGATGCTCGAAGGCAGTAATTTCCTCATTTTCGACGAACCGACCAACCACCTCGATCTCGAATCCATTACGGCGCTCAATAACGGACTCAGTAATTATCGCGGTTGTATGCTGCTCACCTCTCACGATCAGGAGCTCATGAATACCGTAGCAAACCGTATTATCGAAATCGAAGCCACAAAAGTCTATGACAGACAAGTAACCTATGACGAATATATAGACGAAATCGGATAAGAAAAAAGACTTTTTTATGCAAATAGACAAATTTCGACATGCTTCAACAGAATAATGTAAAATAAATCAAAACTTTCGATAATTAATTTTGGTATTATGTAAAATATTGCTTTACGAAGTCTGTTTTTTGTAGTATAATATCCTTGTTAAATATGAAGGTCGACAAGGCCTGCAAATTTTTTCAAGGAGGAACGATATAATGCGTTCAAAAACAGTAGTACTGCTGGAATCCAACGGCGCGCTGCTCTGCGAGTTGAAGGAAGCTCTGGCGAAGAATGAGAACCTGAATGTTGCGTATGCGGGAGACGATGGGGAAGCGGGAATTCGGGAATTGCACCGATTGAAGCCCGATTTGGCCATCGTCGGAATGTTTCTGAAAGGAACAGACGGCTGCGGTGTCATTCAGGCGCTACGAAAGGAGGAGACAGGAACAAAAATTATCGCGACGGGGGTACCGAGCGATACCCTTATGGAAAAGGCGATGAGCGAGGGGGCCGACTATTATCTCGTAAAGCCTTTTTCCATGCAAGGAGCTTTGGAACGGGTAGAAGAACTATTAAAAGACGCGCCTGTCTCCGGAGAAGGAAAGGAATACGCGAGCGCTAAACGTCGCCCTGTAACCTTAGAAGAAAAAATCAGCGACATCTTCATTTCCATCGGAATTCCGCCCCATATCAAGGGTTACGGATACTTGCGTGCAGGAATTAAAATGACGGTCGAACAACCTTACATTATCAACAATATCACGAAGGGGCTGTATCCCAGCATCGCTGAAAAGTTCGGTACGACGCCGAGTAAAGTTGAACGAGCCATTCGCCATGCGATAGAAGTTGCTTGGAATCGAGGCAGAATAGACGCCATTAATGCAGTTTTCGGAACTAGAGTTTATTTAGGCACGGAAAAGCCTACAAACAGCGAATTCATCGCTTTGGTTGCGGATAAATTAATCCTTGAAAATATGATATAAAAATATAAAGACATCACGAAAAGGACTTGCGGTTTTGCCCGGGTTCTTTTTTCTTTGTTTTTACTTGACAAACTTCCTCAGAAAAAGTATAATATAAGTATGAAAAGTATAACTTTTCTTACTTTATATATCGGGGAGGTATCAAATGGAAAAGAAATTTCCGGAAGGGAAATTTATGTCGACCGTAAAAATCGGACCAAAAGGGCAAATCGTCATACCGAAGGAAGTTCGGGAGATGTTTGGGTTTCAGCCCGGGGATTCAGTATTACTTCTTGCAGATAAAGGGCAGGGAATAGCCATACAGCCGTTTGAGTTTGCGGAAGAATTTTGGAATCAAGTACAGATGCAGAGGGGAAAGAAAAGATGAACGCTTTAACCGTTTCAAATCTTAAAAAAGAGTATCCTTGTTTTCATTTGAAGGAGGTTTCATTTTCAGTCGGAAAGGGGCGAATCGTGGGGCTTATCGGCCGAAACGGAGCCGGAAAAACGACGATTTTGAAAAGTATTATGAACCTGATTTCCAGTGAAGGAAAAATCGAATATTTCGGACGTCCTCTTCGGGATAACGAACAATATATAAAACAAAAAGTTGGTTATGTGAGCGGCGGCTTTGATTTTTACCCGTTAAAGACGTTACGCCTGATCGGCAAAACCATAGCTGCATTTTATAACAATTGGGACGAACGGATTTATCGGGAATATCTCGAACGCTTTTCTCTCGATGAGAATAAAAAGGTTCATGATTTGTCGGAAGGTATGAAAGTCAAATTTTCCATTACTCTGGCCCTGTCGCACGGTGCGGAGTTTCTTATCATGGACGAACCGACGAGCGGTTTAGATCCGCTTTCGAGGGAAGAGTTTTGCGACATTATTTTGACTCTTGCGCGAGAAAAGAATATCTCCGTATTATTTTCCACTCATATTACGTCGGATCTCATGCGTATAGCGGACGATATTATATATATTTCAGACGGGGAAATCCTGCTGGAATGTGGGTTGCAAGAACTGATAAACCGATATAAAAAAGTTTCCTTCAAAAATGTCGATGCGGTCAAAACCTGTAAGCTTCCCATGCTGGGACTCAAACGGGTAAAGGAGGGATACGAAGCACTCGTCAAAAGGGAAGATTTATCACATTTTGAAGGGGAAGCAAAAGACGTTGACTTAGATGAAATCATTATCCATCTCGAAACGGAAAAGGACAAGAAAAAATGTTTTTGAATCTATTAAAAAAAGAATTTACATTGGCGTTACATTCTACGTCCGTCGTATTTGTATTCTTTGCGGCATTTGTATTTATTCCCAACTATCCTTATGAAGTAATGTGCTTCTTTTCCTGTCTTTCCATATATTTCATGTGTCTGTCGGGCAGAGAAAATAAAGATATTTTTTTCACTTGTATGCTTCCGGTTCAGAAAGGACAAGTAGCTCTCGCCAGAATTGTAACGGCGGTTATTTTACAAACGGCACTTCTGCTTTTATCTGCCGTTTTGATCGTTTTGAAAGCTTTCTTGTTGCCTGAAATGATAAATCAGGCGGGGCTGGATGCAAATTTCGCACTGGTAGGCTGGGGTTTTATTCTCTTTGCGGTTTTTAATATTTGCTATTTTCCCATGTACTTCAAAGAACCAAACAAAATCGGCAAACCCTTTCTAATTTCTTCCGTTATTTTATTTTTACTCATCGCGGCGGCCGTCACGGCCTCTTATACGGTTCCGTTTATTCGAAATTATATCGATAAGCCCGGTTTCACCTACCTCAATTATCAAATTGTCGTATTATTCGTCGGAATTATCGTCTATACATTAGTAACAGCACTTGCAACGTATTTGTCTATTCGACGCTTTGAAAAAGTGGACATTTGATGTAATACGTTTAACGATTCTCCTTAAAGTAGGTTTCGCTGAATTAGTTCAGCGAAACCTACTTTTACATAGCAAGTAAAAACTCGCGTTGTTTTTTGATAATAATTATGTCCGATATTCAGTAGGTTCACCCTAAGTAAAAATTTTTGAATTTAATACCAAAATTTAGTTGACATTTCGATATACTGTGTAGTACAATGTATATAAGATAATTGATATATATCTGTTAATTGAAAAGGCGGTGTTTGTTATTGAATTTAGAAGAATGGAAATCCCAAATAAAACGAGGCACTTTGGAATATTGTATCCTGCTGTTGATTGAAAAGAAAGCGAGATATGGCTATGAAATTATAGGAGAGCTAAATAAATATTCTATCATATCAGCGAATGAAGGCACAATATATCCTTTACTCAGAAGGTTGTTGAAGGACGGAGCTTTAACTTCTGAATGGAGAGAAACGACAGAAGGGCTGCCGCCAAGAAAATATTATTTTATTACGGACATAGGGAAGAAATATTTATTTTCGATGACAGCAGAGTGGCAAAATTTATTGGAAACAATTTCAGAAATTAGAGGAGAAAATTAAAAATGGAACCGATCTTAAATGATTATTTAGTAAAAATGGAAAAATATTTGAAGGCACTTCCTGCGGCGGAACGAATTGATATCGTCAACGAACTAAAAAGTGAAATAATTGAACTTTCAGATAAAGGGATCTCAGCAGAACAAATTGTAAACAGATTGGGAAATCCCAAAGTTTTGGCTCGTGCATATCTTGCAGACGAAATCGGTAAAATGAAAAAGTTCAGTTGGAAAAAATTCGCCATGGTTTTTTCATTTTATAGTTATGCAAGCATAGGCGGCATGTTTATTTTACCTATAACAAGCTGCTTGGCTGTGGCGTTCATTATCAGCGGCGTTGCCTGTCCCATTGCGGGCATTATAAAATTCGTCGCTCATTTTTGCGGAAAAGAAATGCCTCATCTGACTCTTAATATCGGGAATTATTCCGCCTCGGCGATTGCTTTTTTACCTATTTCGATTGGTTTAGGTATTGTACTGTTTCTGTTAGGCTGGGCTTTTTGGAAACTGACCGTGTTATTTATCAAATCTGTCGGAAAACATAAACGCTTAAAAGATAGAATACAAAGAGAAAATTAAAAGGAAGGTCCTAAGTCATTCTTGACTTAGGACCTTCCTTTGGTGCCGGTGGTGGGACTCGAACCCACACGCCCTCACAGGCAGCGGATTTTGAGTCCGCCTCGTCTGCCAGTTCCAACACACCGGCGTAAAATGTAGAAAGTAATGTAGAAAGTTATGAAACATTAATATTATATATGATTGAGAAAAAAAAATCAAGTGTTTTCAGTTTATTTTTAGAGTTTTTTCTAATCTTTTTTCTCTTTCCCTTGCGATTTTTTTTATTTCGTGGTAAAATAATACTAACGACATTAAGGAACACTTTTTATGGAAAAATTAGTATTGATCGACGGCAACAGTCTGCTCAACAGAGCCTATTACGCGACTCCCATGTTTACATCGAAAAGCGGCCTGCCTACTAACGGTATTTTCGGATTTGTCAAACTTTTACTGAAAATCATTTCCGATAAAAAACCCGCTTATCTCGCCGTGGCGTTTGATCTGCATGCGCCGACCTTTCGACACGAAATGTATGCAGAATATAAAGCCGGACGCAAACCTATGCCGGAGGAACTCGTAGTACAAGTTCCCGTATTGAAAGAATTGTTAGCTTTGATGAAAATAAAAATTTGTGAGCTCGAAGGCTATGAGGCCGACGACATTATCGGCACATTGGCAAAACGTTTTCCTGTCCAAACCTATATCTATACAGGAGATCGCGACGCCTATCAACTTGTCGACGATACAACTAATGTCTGTTATACACGTAAAGGTGTGAGCGATATTTTGGAACTGTCTTCTCGAAACTTCAAAGAGGAAGTAGGACTTATTCCGGCGCAAATCGTCGATTTGAAGGCTCTGATGGGGGATAAATCGGATAATATTCCGGGAGTCACAGGAATAGGGGAAAAGTCGGCTTATCGTCTTTTGGAAGAATATGGCAGTTTGGACGGGGTATATGAGCATTTAGACGAAATTAAGGGGGCACTGAGTAAAAAGTTAATTGACCATAAAGAAGAAGCTTACTTTTCACATTTTTTAGCTACTATAAAGGTCGATTCTCCTATTCCGTTGACATTATCCGATTGCGTTTTACGTATGCCTTTCCCGCACACCGTAAGAGAAAAGTTTGCTGAACTCGATTTCAGAAGTATGATTTCTTTGCCTATCTTCGATGAAAACGGACAAATATTTACCGAAAGAGAAGCGGAAAGCCTAAAAATAAAAAACATAGAAGAGGTTTTCCCCGCCGATATAAATTCTGCATTTTCCATTTATGAAAGCGCGCCTGATTTGTTAGCGTGCGATTGGGTGGATGACGGTTTTCGATTTTTTTGCTCGGATAGGGACGATAAAGAATATGTCATTCCAATCAAAGAAAATCTTTTAGATGTCGGATTTTTTATTCATTCTATAAAACCTTTCTTTGAAAAAATATTTACGGGTGAAAAGAAAATTATCCTTTACAATTCCAAAGAAATACGACATCGTTTATCGGAATTGGATATTAAATTTTCCGCTCCGTTTGAAGACGTTTCTCTAATGAAATATATTGCCGAGGGAACCGGAAATTCTGATAATTTGGATTTTTGCCTGAACTATTACTCCTTACCGGTTCAGAATCGGGCTTACGGTATCTACCGGCTGTATAAGATTTTCAAAGAGGACTTAGATGACGCCGAGAAAAAACTCTATCTCGACATTGAACTTCCTCTTTCAACCGTTTTATATGATATGGAACAAACCGGCGTATGGGTCGATTGGAATATACTCAATGAATTTTCCGTTAAATATAACGCCGAGCTCAAACGTCTTACCGAAAATATTTACCGACTTGCCGGAGAAAAATTCAATATCAATTCCCCCGTACAACTAGGAAAAATTCTTTTCGAAAAATTAAGAATCGGAGAGGGCACTCAAAAAAGTAAATCTCGAAAAAATTATACAACAACGGCGGAAGTTTTAGAAAAATATGCGGACGAATATGAAATTGTTCGTTTATTACTCCGTTATAGACAAATCCAAAAACTGAACTCTACCTATGTAGAGGGCTTCAAGCCGTTGGTTATACAAGGCAAGGTCCATACGACCTATAATCAAATGAATACTTCTACGGGACGACTTTCTAGTGCCAATCCAAATCTTCAAAATATTCCCGTCAGAAATGAAGAAGGGAAAGAACTTAGAAAGATTTTTATTGCCGGTCCCGGAAACGTACTCGTCGATGCCGATTATTCTCAAATCGAGCTGCGCCTGTTAGCGCATTTTTCGGGCTGTAAAGAACTAATTGAGGCTTATAGAGAGCATAAGGATATTCATTCCATCACAGCTTCTCAGGTGTTTGGTATTCCTGTTGAGCAAGTTTCTCCGCAAATGCGCAGAAGTGCGAAAGCGGTCAATTTTGGAATTATTTACGGAATAAGCTCTTTCGGATTGGGACGAGATCTTGGAATCAGTGCTAAAAGAGCCAAAGAGTATATTGATAAATATTTTGAAACTTATTCTGATGTAAAAAAGTATATGGACGAAAATGTTGAACGCGCAAAAAAGGAGGGCTATATTACAACTTTGTTCGGACGTCGCAGAATTATAAATGAGCTTAAATCGTCTAACTATAACGTTCGTTCCTTCGGGGAACGCGCGGCCATGAATATGCCTTTACAGGGATCTAGTGCTGATATCATTAAAATAGCTATGATCAATGTGTTCAAAAAATTAACCGAACAAAAACTTCAAGCTAAACTCGTTCTTCAAGTTCACGACGAACTGGTTATCGACTGTCCGGAAGAAGAAGCGGCAATTGTATCGGAAATTCTGAAAACGGAAATGGAGAATGCCGTCACACTTAAAGTTCCTCTTACCGTAGAAGTAGGAATCGGAAAAAATTGGTTCGCGGCAAAATAATTTCATTGTTCCACAAATTTAGTTTCATGAATTATATTATGTGAAACTAAATTTGTGGAACATATATTAAATAATTAAACGTATATGAAAACAATAAAGATAGCGATCACAGGAGGAATCGGAAGCGGAAAATCCTCAGTCGCAAAAGTAATCCGCGAAAGGGGTTTTCCTGTATTTTCCTGCGATGAAATCAATAAACAACTTTTAACCCAAGAAGAATATATTCGTCATATAAAAAAGCGCTTTCCCGATGTTGTGCAAGGGGGAAAGATTATCACATCTCGCTTAGCCCAAATTGTCTTTTCTAACGAAACAGCCTTGAAAGAATTGAATTCTATTGCCCATCCGTTTATTATGAATGAATTAAAAAGACAAATAGATTCTCAAAACGGCTTAGTTTTTGCAGAAGTTCCGCTCTTGTTTGAATGTGGTTATGAAAATCTTTTCCATAAAATTATTGTCGTTTGTCGCGAGAAAGAGCAACGTATTCTTTCAGTCATGCAAAGAGACCATGCTAATAGAGAGGCTGTTTTATCTCGGCTCTCTCAACAATATGATTATAGCCAAATTAGTTCATTTTCTTCTGTCATTCTCTTAAACAATAATTCAACTGTTTCGGAATTGAAAAATAAAGTCATCGCTCTATTAAAGAGATTGTCTAACGAGTATTCATGAAACATTTTGCATGAAACAAAATTTACATTCATATAAAGTCATTTTCCACAGCCCCTCCTTAATTGGGGCTGTTTTCTTATTTTTGTCAAAATTGCCAAAAACCAAATACTATGCGTGAAATAATATATAGTATTATGTTACACATAATAATTATGTTTGTCATATATATTTTATTACGTGTAACATAATAAAAGCAAATAGAGAATACATTTTTACACATACTGAGGAAAAGACAATCATGAAGGTGCTCAATTTTAGATGAAAGCGCAGGATTCGACAAGAATTTTTAGAAAATTTTTCTAAAAAAGTTAAAAATTTTTCATTTTGGTCTTGAAAAAAGAGAAAAAGTGTAGTATAATAATTGATGAAAAAGGAATGGCATTTTTACGTTGTTTTCAGGCGTTAGAACAAACACTTTTTCTTGAATTAAACTTTGCTTTTTTCAAAATCAAGAAAATATATGCAGAGTTTTATTTATTGCAGAATTTATTTTTTATCAGGAGAGCTCAAATGAAAGAACCCGAAACAAATTTCCCCTTACATCTTTTTCATCACGGAACTAATTTTAAGGCTTATGAGACGATGGGGGCGCATGCAGTCACAAAAAACAGAAGGCGCGGATATATTTTTCGCGTATGGGCTCCGCACGCAAAAAGCGTTTCGGTTGTAGGGGATTTTAACTCTTGGAATGAAAACGCCAATGTTATGAATAAGCTCATTGATAATGAAACTTTTGAACTTTTCATTCCCGGTCTCAAACAATATGATGCCTATAAATATTGCATAGAAACTAAGGACGGAAGAAAACTTTTCAAAGCCGATCCTTATGCTTTCCATTCTGAAACACCGGGGATAGATTCTTCAAATGCGTCAAAACTTTATGATTTATCCGGATTTGAATGGTCGGATAAGGCATATTTGGACAAGCTGGGTCATAAAAATATCTATGCCTCTCCCCTCAATATTTATGAAGTCAATCTGCTGTCATGGAAAATTCATGAAAACGGAAATCATTATACTTATCGGGAATTAGCAAAAGAGCTCGTCGTTTACGTTAAGGAAATGGGATACACTCATGTAGAGTTTATGCCTGTAATGGAATATCCGTTCGACGGCTCTTGGGGTTATCAAGTGACAGGATATTATGCAATCACCTCACGATTGGGCACGCCTCACGATTTTATGTATTTGGTAGATGCTTTTCATAAAGCGGGAATCGGCGTAATTCTCGATTGGGTGCCGGCACATTTTCCCAAAGACGAATTTGGACTTTATGAGTTCGACGGAGAGCCTTTATATGAACCTTCGCGCTGGGATCAAAAGGAGAATCGCGGCTGGGGAACACGAAAATTCGATTATGGACGCGACGAAGTAATTTCATTTCTCGTCTCTAATGCAGTATTTTTCTTTGATAAATTTCATGTCGACGGATTGAGAGTCGATGCCGTAGCATCCATGCTCTATCTCGACTATGATAAACGTCCCGGAGAATGGGTTCCGAATATTTACGGAGATAACAAAAATTTAGAGGCTGTAGCTTTTCTCAGGAGGTTAAATGAAGCCGTATTCGCGGAATTTCCCCACGCCCTAATGATTGCCGAAGAGTCTACTGCTTGGCCGCTGATTACTCGACCGACAGATGCAGGGGGATTAGGGTTCAATTTCAAGTGGAATATGGGGTGGATGAACGACGTTCTTTCCTATTTAGCCACAGATCCCATATATCGGCAGTACAATCACAATAAATTGACCTTTTCGATGATGTATGCCTTTTCAGAAAATTATATTTTGCCTATTTCTCATGATGAAGTCGTTCACGGAAAGGCGTCTCTTATCAGCAAAATGCCGGGTGTCTATGAAGATAAATTCGCAGGAGTACGTTCTTTCATGGGATATATGATGTCCCACCCGGGAAAGAAGCTCAATTTTATGGGGACGGAGTTCGGACAGTTTAAGGAATGGGATTATAAAGAGGGAATCGAATTTTTTCTGAAAAAGTATCCTATGCACGAAAAACTTTCCCGTGCGATACAAGACCTCAATTTCTTTTATTTGAATACGCCTGCGTTTTATGAAATAGAAGATTCTTGGGACGGATTTGAATGGCTGGCGCCCAACGACGCAGATCGCAATTTCATTGCTTATATTCGTAAAGACAGACAAGGAAATCAAATTGTCGTCATTGTAAATTTTTCGGGAATTGCATTGACGAATTATACCTTGGGCATCGCAAAGGGTAAATATAAATTAATTTTTAATACCGATTCCGTAAAGTACGGCGGAAGCGGCACGTTGAAAAAACGTATTTATACTACGACAAAAACGCCGAGTCACGGTAAGGAATACTCGATACGAATGAATATTCCTAAACTGACCTGCGTCTATTTGACAAAAATCGATTGATTTTATTTCAGGGGGTTTCCTATGCACAGAAAAAAAGAATGTGTAGCCATGCTTTTGGCGGGTGGACAGGGCAGCAGATTATTTGCACTTACCAATAATATTGCAAAGCCCGCGGTCGCGTTTGGAGCGAAATACCGCATCATTGATTTTCCGCTTTCCAACTGCATAAACTCGGGAATCGATACGGTAGGGGTATTGACACAATATCAACCGTTGATTCTCAACGAATACATCGGCAACGGCCAGCCGTGGGATTTGGACAGAGCCTTCGGAGGAGTCCATATCCTTTCGCCATATCAGGCGAAAGCGCGGTCTACTTGGTATGAAGGAACCGCAAATGCAATTTATCAGAATATGCATTTCATGAAGATGTATAATCCCGAATATGTCCTTATCCTTTCGGGGGATCATATCTATAAAATGGACTACGCGGCTATGTTAAAAGCACATATTGAAACGGGAGCAGACTGTACAATAGCGGCAATAAACGTGCCGCTTAGCGAAGCGTCAAGGTTTGGAATTCTCAACACGAATCCGGACGGTTCTATTTACCAATTTGAAGAAAAGCCGAAAGCGCCCAAGAGTACTCTTGCCTCGATGGGAATTTATATTTTCACGGCAAATAAATTATTTAAATATCTCGAAGAGGACGAAGCGAACCCTAACTCGTCCAAAGATTTCGGAAAAGATGTTCTTCCCGCAATGCTCAATGCAGGCGAAAAAATGTATTCTTATCTCTTTGAAGGGTATTGGAAAGATGTAGGGACCATCGCTTCGCTTTGGCAGGCAAATATGGATCTTCTCGGTGAAAATCCCGAATTTGACGTCAACGACAAAGCATGGAAAATTCATTCGCGTAACCCGTTAGCCCCGCCCGAATATATCGGAGAGGATGCCGTTGTAAAAAATTCCATGATCGCGCTCGGCTGTGAAATCGAAGGAACGGTAGAAAATTCCGTTCTCGGCAGCAATGTCATTGTCGAAAAAGGTACGGTTATAAAAGACGCGGTCGTTTTGGCAAACAGTATTATTAAATCGGGCGCATCCGTATCTTATTCTATTATCGACGAAAACGTAATCGTAGGAAAAAATTCCGTAATCGGAGTGGAAAAAAATCCGAAAGCAGAAATTGTAGTGCTCGGAAGAGATATCACTGTCGGGGACGGAGTCCGCGTTTTGAGCGGTCAGAAAAATGAAAAAGACATCTTGGTATAAAGGGGAGGCAAATATATATGGCAGCATCGGCAGTCGGCGTCATCTTTTCAAATCTTCATGAAGAAAATGTTCCCGAACTCGTCCGCAGAAGGACGATGGGTTCTATTCCGTTTGGCGGAAGGTATCGCCTTATCGATTTTCCGCTTTCTAATATGGTAAATTCAGGCATTACGACCGTAGGTCTTATGACAAACAACAATTATCGTTCTTTAATCGATCATCTCGGCAGCGGCAAGGATTGGGATTTAGCTCGTAAAGACGGGGGAATTATCCTTCTCCCTCCCTTTTCCGACGAAAGCGAACAGATCTATACGACTCGGCTTGAGGCCCTCAAAGGTGTAACGAGCTTTCTCGCCCGTCGTCAGGAGAAATATGTAGTCCTTTCCGATTGCGACGGAGTGGCAAGGTTGGATATTTCCGATATTATCGCATTTCACGAGAATAAAAACGCCGATATTACAATGGTCACTCATTTTGAGGAAGTGGAGAAAACAGAACACTATATGCTCATCGGCGCAGATAAAGACGGTCGGGTGAATGAAGTCAAAATTACCCCGAAAATTCGAAACAAAGCAAAAGCCGACGTGTATATCAATGTTATGGTCTTTAACAGACAATTTCTGTTGAATATGGTAGAGGATGCTTTGACGCACGGATACAGTTGTTTTGAGAGCGATATTATCGCAAAACAGCTCGATAGTCTAAAAATTTATCGCTACGATTTCCGTGGTTATTATGCAGGAATAAATTCTATGGCCTCTTATTATAAGCACAACATGGAGCTGCTCAACCGCGAAGTACGCGACGAACTCTTTGGTTCTCGAGATATTTATACGAAGGTTCGAGATAGCGCCCCCTCTAAATATGGCGCAGAGGTCACGGTTAAAAACTCTCTTATCTCCGACGGTTGTGAAATTGAGGGTACCGTAGAAAATTCCATTCTTTTCCGCGGCGTTGCCGTCGCCAAAGGTGCAACGGTTAGAAATTCTATCATCATGCAGGATACAATCATCGGTTCCAATGTTTTCTTGGATTGTGTCATTACCGATAAAAACGTCGTAATCGGAGACCGCAGAAAATTGAGCGGTTGTGAAGTTCTTCCGTACTTTATTCAAAAAGGAACAATGCTTTAATAAAACTATGTCAGACGTAAATAATTATGTGTGACATACATAGTAAAAAACTAAAACACAAGGGAGGATTTTATTAAAATGGCGACACAAACGAACACAGTAAAGAAGAAAGCGCCTGCCAAAACGCCGGTTAAGAGAAAGGCGGCAAGGCAAGCTCCGATTGAGATATTGACACAGGAAAAAGAAGAGTCTTTTCCCCGTATTCCCGAACAGGCGCAGATAGAGGTATGTCCGAAAAAAAAGATTTTATTTGTTGCGTCCGAAGCAACTCCCTTTATTGCGACCGGTGGATTGGCGGAAGTTATCGGTTCTCTTTCCAAAGCGTTGGCGAAAGATCCGGCCTATGACGTGAGAGTAGTAATACCGCTCTATTCGGATATTAAGCCGGAATTTCGCCGTAAGATGTCGTTTTTGGGCAACATTTTTGTACCGTTGTCATGGAGAAATCAATATTGCGGAATTTTTTCGTACGAAGAGGAAGGAGTAATTTTCTATTTCTTGGATAACGAGTATTATTTCAAACGGCCCGGCTGTTACGGATATTATGATGATGGGGAGCGCTTTGCGTTCTTCTCGCGCGGCGTAATGGAGATTCTTCCTTTTATAAAGTTTTATCCCGACGTTTTGCACTGTCACGATTGGCAGGCCGCACTGGCAGCGCTCTATTTGAAAACCATTTATTGTTATCGTCCGGAATATCAGTTTATTCGCGCATTATTTACGATTCATAATATCGAATATCAAGGGAAATATTCCTTGGATATTCTCGAAGACTTATTCGGTATTTCCAATAATTATCGCTATCTTCTCGAATACGGCGGTTGTCTGAATCTGATGAAGGGAGCGATTGAATGTTGCGAAAAATTTTCTACGGTAAGTCCGACTTATGCTAATGAGATTAAAGCAGCGGAATTTGCTCATGGCTTGGAAGATATTATTCGGAAAAATTCTTTTAAGCTTTCAGGTATTCTCAATGGAATCGATACGATTTCTTACAATCCGAATACAGATCCCGCTCTGTTCGCTCATTACGATGCCGAGCATTTGGAAAACAAATCCATTTGCAAAGCCGAACTTCAAAAAATGCTCAGTTTACCGGTCAAGCAGGTTCCCGTTATCGCTATGATTTCCCGACTCGTATCACATAAGGGACTCGATTTGGTAAAGACTGTGATAGAAGACGTTCTGAAAGAGGACGTTCAGTTCGTTCTTCTTGGAACGGGAGATTCTGTCTATGAAAATTATTTCAAGGATCTCGGTCGCAGGTATACGGGAAAGGCGGCTATCGTCATTTCTTTCAACGGCGACCTTGCCAGAAAGATTTACTCCGGTTCAGATATTTTCCTGATGCCGTCAAAGAGCGAGCCTTGCGGTCTTTCTCAAATGATTGCTTCGAGATATGCGACTATTCCGATTATTCGGGAAACGGGTGGATTGTTCGATAGCATCAAACCTTATGGGGCAGGTGGAAATGGATTCACATTTGCGGCCTATAATCCGTATGATATGTTATACGTGATTCGGGAAGCGCTGGACCTGTATAAAAATGAGGCTGAATGGAAAGCATTGATGAAGAAAGCCGCCGAAACGGATTTCTCCTGGCAGCATTCCGCAGAAGAATATAAAAAACTTTACTCCGCCACGCTCGCCTTGAAAAAATAGAGAACGCACGGCGCTTCAAAGTTTGTACGACTTGACAATCAAATTTCCGTATGGTATAATACAGCGGAATAAATCAGGAGAATGGAACATTTATGAGTAAAAACAAAATCACGGAGTCGGATGCGAAGGAGCTGATTAAGGGAAAGCTTTCCCGATATTTCGGCGTAACGCCGTCGGAAGCGACCAAAGAACAAATTTATAAAGCCGTCGTCATGAGCGTTCGGGATATTATGCTCGAAAAGCGACAGTTGTTTCACAACGAGATGAAGGCAAAAAAAGCGAAGCGCGTCTATTATCTGTGCATGGAGTTTTTATTGGGGCGTTCCTTAAAGAACAGCGTCTTTAATTTGGGTGTAGAAAAATCGTTTACGGAAGCGTTAAAGCCCTATGGCGTTACGTTATCTGATTTATATGAGCTGGAACCCGATGCGGGGCTCGGAAACGGCGGACTCGGACGGTTGGCTGCATGTTTTCTCGATGCGTTGGCGACAGGGGATTATCCGGCAATGGGATTTTCTATTCGTTACGAATACGGACTCTTCAAACAAAAAATTATTGACGGCTGGCAGATGGAACTGCCCGACGTGTGGCTTCCCGGCGGAGAAGTGTGGCTGACGCAAAGAAGCGACAATATCTATACGGTTAAGTTTGACGGTTACGTAGAAGAAAAATGGACGGAACACGGCCTCGAAACCGTGTATCGCAACGCCAAAGAAGTACAAGCGGTAGCCTATGATATGATGGTATCCGGATACGATAGCAAGGCAGTATCTGTGCTTCGGCTTTGGAAAGCGAAAGGCGTACAAAATTTCGATATGAAATTATTTTCACAAGGGGATTACAATGCCGTAATGCAGGAAGATAATGAAGCCGATTTGATTTCTAAAGTGCTCTATCCTGCCGACAATCATGTGGAAGGGAAGTCGCTCCGCTTAAAGCAGCAATATTTTTTAGTTTCTGCTTCCTTACAAAATATTCTAAAAGATCATAAACGTCGTTATGGTTCTTTGAAATTATTGCCGCAGCTTGCGTCCATTCATCTCAATGATACGCATCCGGCTCTTGCAATTCCCGAACTCATGCGCCTTTTGATAGACGAAAACGGTATGGGTTGGGAGGAAGCATGGGCTATTACGACTTCCGTATGCGCCTATACAAATCATACAGTCTTAGCCGAAGCTTTGGAAACGTGGCCGGAAGACCTTATAGCGAGAAAATTGCCTCGAATTTATTCTATTCTCAAAGAAATCAACAGACGTTTCTGCGAAGATCTTTGGACACGTTTTCCCGGCGATTGGGATAAGATTTCGAGAATGGCGATCATTTCTTATAATACGATAAAAATGGCGAATCTGTCCGTATACGGTTCCCATTGTGTAAACGGTGTTTCAAAACTTCATAGTGAAATCATTAAAAAGAGTATTTTCCATGATTTTTACGATTATACTCCCGAAAAATTTACAAACGTCACCAATGGAATTGCCCATCGGCGTTGGTTAAATCAGTCAAATCCCGAATTGTGCGCACTCCTCGACGAATGTATAGGAACGGGATATATAAAAGATGCCTCAGAATTGTCAAAATTTAAAAGTTTTGAAAATGACGATAGCGTTCTTAAACGTTTAGATGAAATCAAGGCGCTTAAAAAGCAACAGTTTGCAGATTACGCTTATAAAAAGCAAGGAATTATCATCGATCCGACTACTGTTTTTGATGTGCAAGCAAAGCGAATGCACGAATATAAGCGCCAGCTTCTTAACGTTTTGCATATCATAACAGATTATCTTGCGTTAAAGGAAAATCCCGAACTTCCCATGTTGCCCAAAACTTATATTTTTGCAGCAAAAGCGGCAGCCGGATATTATATGGCAAAAAAGATCATTAAGCTTATCTGCTTCCTTTCGGAAGAAATCCGCAAAAATCCGAAAATCCGCGAAAAGCTCAACGTCGTTTACATGGAAGATTATAATGTAACGATGTCCGAAATGTTGATGCCTGCATCGGAAATTTCCGAACAAATTTCTTTGGCGGGTAAAGAAGCGAGCGGTACAGGGAACATGAAGTTCATGATCAACGGAGCCTTGACCGTCGGAACTTTGGACGGTGCCAACGTGGAGATGACAGAGCAGGCAGGAGT
>CAKXBD010000022.1 GCA_934871445.1 uncultured bacterium
TTATAGCAGAAAGGTTCCACCTGTTCCCATACCGAACACAGAAGTTAAGCTTTCTTACGCCGAAAGTACTTGTCGGGTCACTGACCGGGAGGATAGGGCATCGCCACTTTCCATATTTTTGAGCTGTGAGTTTTCTCACAGCTCTATTTTTTTTATTCCGCCTACGCCTTTCTTTCCTATTTTCTCCCTTACTTTTTCTTTTTTGCCGCTTTATTTGCTCTTTTCGTTTGGGAAAATTACTTAATATATAAATTTTGGAAAAATTTTCCATTAAATACTTGTCAAACAGATATATTATGTGATAAAATATAAATAAATAGATATATTAATATTTCTATTGAAATAAATCAATAAAAATGTTAAAAAATGGCAAAGGGGAACAAATGATGAAGGCGGGAAATAGAAAAAGATATTTTGCAGTTTTATTGGTCGGTATTTTTTTGATTATCTTGTCTTTGGGGATATATTCGCGGAGTAAAAAAGAGGATTATTCTTTCAAAGATAATTACAAAAACGATATTGCTTTTCAGGAATGGAACGGGGAAGGTTTAGGAAACTCAGTCTGTCCGCTTTCTGTGCGGTATTCGGCTGCCGATGAAACGATAAGTCCGGAAGAGTTTACCATGCGTGCGGGTGCAAGTGTGCGATTGAATACGGTAACGGGACTTCGATTCCGAGCGAACGTTTCTGTCGATTTGGCAGAACGGGTTGCGGCGACGGATTCGGCTTCTTTCGGGATTGTTATTGCACCCGAATTTTATTTTGAAAAAGCGATTGAACTTTCGGGCACTGAGAATGTGGATTATGTTCGTGCCTTGGAAGCGCTGGAAGAAAAATACGAGGCAAAACCTGCTTTGGTTATGGAATGTGACCCCGTGAAGGAGGGGAACGGTTATATTATTCAAGGCTCTGTGGCAAACATTTTGTACGAAAATACAAATTTGGAGTTTACGGCAGCTGCCTTTATAAAGGAACAATCGGAAAACGGAGAAATAACTTATACGTATGCTTCTTATGAAGCGGACGTTCTTTCAATGGGGCGTTCGGTATTTTATGTTTCCGAAGCTGCGCTCAATGATGCGAATGCCAATTATTCCGACGGAGAAAAAGAAATTTTACGGGGATTTATCGGTCGCGGAATAGACCATGCGGCGGGGCTTTCCGAAGAAGAATCGGATTCGGTTTCGGAAAGAGAACTCGAAATTCGGTGGTTAAAACAGCCCGAAACGTCATTGAACATAGGGGAAACGTTTTCTTTATCCGTGGAAACAGATGTTCACTACGGCGAGGAGACAGGGACGGGACAATGGTTGAGCATCAATGTTCCCGTCTACTGGAAATCGGATAATTCGTCCATAATTGCCGTTTCACGCGACGGGAAAGTTACGGCTTTACGGGAAGGCAAGGCAGAGATAACAGCTTGCTTCGGCGAAATTACAGATGTCTGCGAGGTCGTTTGCGCCGCGCTGCCCGAATATACCTGTGAACTTGTAGACACCACTCCGTATGGCGTATTGGAAATAGAAAACCCCGTATTGAACGTGCGGGAAGGAGTGCCGTTTGAAACAAAAATCCGCGTAAAGGATTATGAACGCTGCGGCGAACTCTCCTTTTGGATAAACGGGGAGATTTACACTACGGCAAACGGAGAAATTACATTTTCTTCGACGGTATCGGAAGATACTGTTTTTGAAATTAAAGACGTATCTTCTTCTTTGGATTATTTTTCGGGATACGGGGCAAATTTGTCGCTCAGCTCTGCGGCAAAAAATTTGAAAAAAATAATACTTCCTGCGAAAGCGCGCGACGGAAAGGCTGTTACGGGATTAGGAAAAAATTTTTTTAAAAAAGAAATGGCTTTGAAAGAATTGATAATTCCCGAAAGTTATAAAACACTTTCACAGACAGGCTTTCAAAATTGTGTTAACTTGGAAATAATTTATTTATATAATACAAACTTGTCGAATATGTCGGGAAATTCGGGAAATTGGTCGGGGTGTACCGCCTTACAGAATATTTATGTACCGTCGGAGGCTTTGGAAGAATATAAAGCAAGCAGTTTTTGGACGGCAAGTGGTGCCTGCATTTCAAAAATTCCGAACGAAAAAGAGAAATGAACAATTTTTTTGAAATTTTCATTGAATAATGATTGACATTTTCCCTGAAAATACAGTAAAATAGTAGTAAGTATTTTTTAAGGAGACACATTGTGGACGCAGACGGCAGTAGTAGGCCCCATTCGCTTTTTACTTTCGTTTTGATTTCATTGGAATTACCGATTTGAGCATAACTTGTACGCTGTCAGCGTACGGGTTATGCCTTTTTGTATTTCAGAGTTTTTTAGGAGATTAAAACGGAGTTAATTTATGATTGGAGCAGTTATTTTACAAATAGTACTTATATTTCTCAATGCGATTTTCGCGAGCGCGGAAATTGCGGTAATTTCTACAAATGAAACGAAATTGCAAAAGATGTCGGAAAAGGGGGATCGACGGGCAAAGCGTCTTGTAAAATTGACGTCTCAGCCTGCGCGCTTTTTATCTACCATACAGGTTGCAATCACGTTAGCCGGTTTCTTGGGCAGTGCATTTGCGGCGGATAATTTCGCGGAACCGTTGGTGGAAGCATTGGTCGGAGCGGGTGTACCCATTCCCCGCAGCGTTCTCAATTCCGTATGCGTAGTGTTGATTACGTTGATTTTGTCGTATTTCAGTATCGTTTTCGGGGAATTGGTTCCCAAGCGTATCGCCATGAAACGAGCGGAAAGTTTATCCTTAAAACTTTCGGGAATTTTACGGTTCGTATCTGTTATCTTCGCGCCCATTGTGTGGCTCCTTACAGTTTCCACGAACGGCCTTTTGAAATTGATGGGAATTAATCCGGTAGAGGACGGCGAGGAAGTAACGGAAGAAGAAATTATGATGATGGCGGAAGCCGGCAGTGAAAAGGGTTCGATAGACAGCGAAGAAAACGAATTCATTAAAAACGTGTTTGAGTTCAAGGAACAGACGGTCGGAGAAGTATGCACGCACCGCAAGGATACAGACCTTTTGTTTTTGGACGAAAGCGACGAGGTATGGAAAGAACGAATTCAATCGACCCGTCACACTTATTATCCCATTTGCGGCAAGGATATCGACGATATTGCGGGGGTTCTTTCCACCAAGGATTATTTCCGCCTGAACGATCAATCGCGGGGAAACGTCATGAAGCGCGCGGTTTCTCCCCCCGTGTTCGTCACGGAAAACACGCCTGCAAATACGCTGTTTTATAAGATGAAGATTACCCGCGAATATTTCGCGGTAGTCGTGGACGAATACGGCGGAATGAGCGGTATCGTCACTATGCACGACCTTTTGGAGCTTCTCGTGGGCGAGCTTACGGAAAAGGACGATAAAGCGGAATATGAAATTATCCGTCTCAGCGAAAACGAGTGGGAGATTACCGGTCTTGCGCCTATCGATAAGGTAGAAGAAGCTTTGGGAATCAAATTCCCCGAGGAGGAAAGCGAGCATTTTGAGACTTTCGGGGGATATGTTTGCGGTATGATGGGAACTTTGCCCGAAGACGGTTCCACCTTTGAATTGAGTACCGATTTCATGAATATCCGCGTTCTGTCCGTACAGGAGCGTTGTATCAAAAAAGTAGTCGTCACGCTGCCCGAAAAGAAAGCGGAAGAAGAAAAAGAAAAGGAAAAAGAATAACAAAGAAATCGATTCTGCCCGGACGAAAAAAGTCCGGGCTTTCCATATTGTGTGAAAGCGGCGGATATGCTTGACAAAACGGGAAAAATCGTTATAATGATAGAAAAACGTTTCGGAGGAAAAAAATGATAAAACTTTTTCCCGTGCTCAAAGATTATCTGTGGGGCGGATATAAATTGAAGGGACTTTTCGGCCGGGATAACGGCGGAAAGAAAATTAGCGAGAGTTGGGAAGTCTCCGTTCATCCCGACGGTCCGAGCCGCTGTAAAGACGGCAGATTTTTTCCCGAATATATCGCGGAAAATCCTGTTGCCGTGGATAAGAAAAGTTCTGCTTTTCCCGTACTCATCAAATATATCGACGCTGCGCAGAATCTGTCCGTTCAGGTTCATCCCGACGACGAATACGCGCGGCGGGTGGAGAACGATAACGGAAAAACGGAAATGTGGTATATCTTGCAGGCGGACGAAAGGGCCGGAATTTATTGCGGCTTTTCGAGAAATACTTCCCGCGAGGAGTTTTTGGATAAAGTCAAGGAAGGAACTGTAGAGGAGCTTTTGAACTTTATCCCCGTAAAAGCGGGCGACTGCTTCCTCATCAAGGCGGGTACCGTACACGCCATAGGTGCGGGCTGCGTCATTTGCGAAGTTCAGCAGAGCAGTAACGTAACTTACCGCGTATACGATTATAACCGCCGCGGAGCGGACGGAAAACTCAGACCCTTACATATCGATAAAGCGGTAGACGTCATACATTTCGGTGCCTTTCGCGACGAAACGGCGAGCGGGCAGCCCGAACCCTTTGAGGGAGGTACACTGCGCCTTTTGACACAATGTAAATATTTCCGTTGCAGGGAGCTTCTTTTGGATGGAGAATTTTCCGAAAAGAACGAGACTTCTTTTACAGCGGTAAACGTATTGAGCGGCGAAGGAAAAATTGACGGAGAAGCCTTCTCGGCGGGAGACAGCTTCTTTATTCCCTGCGGAGAAGTCTATTCTCTGACGGGAAAAGCAAAAATTATTCTGACGGCGGAAAACGAAGGAGGACAGTTATGAATTATTACGCGGGAATCGATTTGGGCGGAACCTTCGTCAAATGCGGAATTGTGGACGAAGAGGGGAATATTCTCTGCAAAGATAAAATTCCGACGGGAAAAGATCGTCCCTATCCTGCGATTGCGGCCGATATGGCGGATTTGGTCCTTCGGCTCGCGGACAGAGTCGGAGTCAGCCGCGCGGAATTGAAAGCAATCGGAATCGGGGCGCCGGGAACGATAGACAGTCAGAACGGCGTGATCGTTTACAGCAACAATATCAGTTGGAAAAACGTTCCCTTGTGCAGGGAGCTTCGCGAGGCGCTCAGTCTGCCCGTCTATATCACGAATGACGCCAATGCGGCGGCGCTCGGCGAGAATTTCTGCGGCGCAGGGAAAAAATATTCGTCCATGATTTTGGTGACTTTGGGAACGGGAGTCGGCGGCGGAATCGTGATCGACGGAAAATTGTTTGAAGGAAACCGTTCGGCCGGCGCGGAAATCGGCCATGAAGTCATTCGGATCGGCGGCGCGAAATGTACATGCGGCCGGCGCGGTTGTTTTGAGGCTTACGCTTCGGCGACGGCGCTGATTTCCCAAACCAAGCGCATGATGGAAAGACATCCGGACAGCGCGCTGTGGAGAGTTGCGGGTACCTTGGAAAACGTGGACGGAAAGACGGCGTTCGATGCCATGCGCGCGGGGGATAAATACGCGAAAAGAGTCGTTTCCGAATATATCCGCTATCTGGCGGAGGGAATTACGAATTTGGCGAATGTGTTCCGTCCGGAAGCTGTTTTGCTGGGCGGCGGAGTATGTGCCGAGGGAGACGCACTTTTGAAGCCCCTTAAACGCAGAGTGAAACGGTTGCTGTTCGGTGGAAGCGATTATGCCCCTGTCGAAATCTGTGTAGCGGGACTGAAAAACGACGCGGGAGTATGCGGGGCCGCTCGTTTGGCGATGCTGAAAAGGCAGTAACAGCATGGGCAGGTATGCGATGAAATAATGTCAATGAAAAATACGGCACAGCAATACGCTGTGCCGTATTCGTTGCTGGCAATCTGCCGATTTTATCCGCGAGCCGTTCCTCGTCGAGTTGTACCGAATAGAGGACGGTTCGGATTTTTTGGCTCAGTTGCAGCCGCACCCGCATCCGCACGAAGGGGTGAGGATCGCGGAAAGCGTTCCGTTCTTATACAGGCAATAGAGGAGCGCGAGAATGATGGGCAGACCACAGCCGCTCAAAATACCGTCACTGAAACATCCGTCTTTCGAGCCTAAAACGAGCAACGCAATGAGAATCCAAAGGGTGGTGTTACCCTGTGTGCAGCAATTCATAAAATAAAAACCTCCTGTGTTTTCACCGCAGGGGATATGTAAAATCGACTCCGAAAGAGAGAAATGGCCTGCGGTTTTATCTTTCTATTACATAGTATTACGGACAGGGGAAAAAATGTTCCGATTTTCTTCTTTTATTTTGTTGCCAGAAAAGAAAAAATGCGGTATAATAATAAAGATATTTTTCCGCGGGCGGATACGCATCGATTTTGCGGTCTGACTCACTTTGCCGGAAAGTATACATATTTTTTATTTGTCACGGGTATCTTTCGGTCGTGGAAGAACTCGATGGAGGCATTTTCATGAAAAGCAACCGTTTCTTTACGGCGAGAACGATAGCGTATCTTGCCGTTTTGATTGCACTCGTCGTCGTTTTGCAGCTGTTTGCAAGCGCGATCCCTATGTTCGGCGTCACGCTGAATTTCAGTCTTATCCCCATCGTGCTTGCGGGGATCTTTTTCGGGGCATACGGCGGCGGATTGGTCGGATTGATTTCGGGGCTCGTCACCTTTATCACGACGGCGGTCATGGGGCGGGAACCGTTCACTGCGTTTCTGTTTCAGGCAAGTCCCGTCGTTTTAACGATCGTATGTATCGGAAAAACGACGCTCGCGGGAGTCGTCGCCGGAATACTGTATCGGGCGATCGGAAAAAAGAACGAACGAATTGCTGCTTATGTCGCCGCGCTTACCGTGTCGGTCGTGAATACGGGAATCTATCTGCTGGGTATGGTGATCATGAAAAACGACGTCGCTTCGTTTTTGGGCACGGAAGCAACCGCAGGAGTTGTATTCGTGACGGTATTCGGTCTGATTTGGCTGAACTTTGTTTTGGAAATCGTCGTCAATTTGTTGATAGCGCCCGCTTTGTATCGCATCGTATCGGTGATAGAAAAAACGGCGGGGAGAAAGAACGGAAAAACCGCTTAAAACCGAAAAAGGAGAAAATCGTCTGAGTAGGGCACGTTTGCCCAAAGACAGCGCATCGAATAAAATGATTATCTGTATCGATATAGGCAATACCAACATCAAATATGCGATTTACGAGGGTGAAACACTGTGTATTTCTTTCCGCGTCGCCACCGATTTGAAAAAAACTTCGGATGAATACGGCTCGCAGCTCGTGAATATGTTAAAGGTGAGAGAAATTAAGCGCGATGGAATTACGGGCGGGATCATCTCGTCGGTCGTGCCTTCCCTCGATTATACGATCGAGCGTATGTGCCATCTCTATCTCGGAATAGAGCCCTTGCGCATCGAGCCCGGCCTGAAATCCGGACTGAATATTCGCTGCGACGACGCGCGAGAAGTGGGAGCGGATCGTATCGTCAACTGCGTTTCCGCCATTGTAAAATACGGGGAGGAAAAGCCGATGATCGTCATCGATTTCGGCACAGCCACCACGTTTAACATCATAAACGAAAGCAACGAATTTATCGGCGGGGTCATTGCTCCCGGAATAAAAGGCTCTCTCGATTCCCTCGTCAACGGTACGGCGAAGCTGCCGCGCGTGGAAATAGAAGCTCCGAAGAGCATTATCGCAAAAAATACGATTACGAACATGCAGGCGGGGATTGTGTTCGGTTTTGCCGGATTGGTGGAATATATCGTAACCCGAATTAAAAAGGAGTTGAAGGCTCCGTTTGCGAAGACGATCGCGACGGGGGGATTCAGTCAAGTCATTTCCAAAGAGGTTTCCTGCATCGATGTGGTGGATAAGCTCCTTACATTGGAGGGCTTGAAATACCTTTATTATCTCAATCGTCCGGAAGGAGACGGACAAGCACCCGTCAAGGCATAAAAATTACGTGATCAGCTAAAATAATATTGACATCAAACATTCCAAAGGAGGCAAGACTATGATGAAAAGAGTGGGCGTAGCGATATTGGGGCTCGGTGTGGTCGGAGGTGGAACGTATAAAATTCTCACCGAGCACAGAGAATTTTACCAAAAGACGCAGAACGTGGATATAGAAGTGGAAAACGTACTCGTGCGGAATCGGGAGAAGGCGCTCGCTATGGGTGTTCCGGAGGAATGTATAGCGGGAAATATCGCGGAAGTCATCGCAAATCCCGCCGTAGATATTGTCATAGAATGTATCGGCGGCGTGGAGGCGGCAAAGGACTATGTCCTCGCGGCTCTGCACGAGGGAAAGAGCGTCGTCACGTCCAATAAGGAGCTCATCTGCAAATATTCCCACGAATTGGAACGTACGGCTCGGAGAAATTGCTGCGGGCTTTATTTCGAAGCCAGCTGTGTGGGCGGAGTTCCGATTATCCGTACCCTGCTCGACGGCGTGCAGGCGAATTGTATTTCCGAAATGATGGGGATTATCAACGGCACCACCAATTATATCCTGACGAAGATGGCGGAGGAGAACGAGGATTATGCCGCCGCTTTGAAAGAGGCGCAGAAGCTCGGTTACGCCGAAGCCGATCCCACGAACGACGTGGAGGGCTTTGACGCGATGTATAAGCTGTCTATTCTTTCTTCCCTCGCTTTCCACACCAAAGTACCTTATACAAAGATTTTCCGCGAGGGAATTTCCTCGGTAGATAAAACGGACATCGCTTTCGGGAAACAGCTGGGCTATACGCTGAAACTTCTCGCGATCGGCAAAAATACGTCCAAGGGCATTGAAGTGCGCGTACATCCTACATTTATTAAAAATTCTCATCCCCTCGCCAGTGTACACGACAGCTTTAACGCGGTGTTCCTCAAAGGCGACGCCATGGATGACATTATGCTGTACGGCCGCGGCGCAGGGGCTCTTCCCACGGGCAGTTCGGTAGTCAGCGACGTCATTTATGCGGCAACTCATTCGGACATCAAGTATTCTACTTTCAAGAATACCGCGGCGGCGGATAAGGATACGAAGTTCGTGTCCGATTTCAGCAGCGCTTATTATCTGCGCCTGTCGGCAGCGGATAAGGCGGGCGTACTCGCAAAAGTTTCGGGGATTTTGGCAAGATACGGCATTTCCATCGTCGAACTCGTGCAGAAAGGTACGTCGGAGCTCGAAGAGGGGGAGGAAGAACAGGTCTCCTCGGTCGCGTCGGATGACGATGATTCGGCCTCCGGCACGGAATCGGAGGGAGAACGGGTTCCGCTCATTCTCATCACCCACGCTACGACGGAAAATGCCATTCGCGGTGCGGCGGCGAAAATCGATGCTTCCGGCATGGCCAAAGTCGAAACGATCATTCGGGTAGAATCTTAAAAGAAAAAGGGAAAGGCGAGGGGAATAACCCTCGCTTTTTGAACGGAAGAAAAGATGAAAGGTTTAATCGTTATGAACGCCTATCCTAACGGCGAGAAATTTTATCGTCAGAGCCGCCGTATCGCGGAGGAGAACAAAGGGATTGGAATCGGGTCCGAGATTCGTCGGACGAGCGAGATAGACGCTGCAATTCGTTTCGACGGAAAAGCGGAAGCGAGCGGCGGTTTTGATTTTGCGGTATATCTCGATAAAGATAAATATCTGGGACGAATCCTCGAAAAAACGGGAATGAGACTCTTTAATTCATCGGAAGCGGTAGAGCTCTGCGACGATAAAATGCTGACATACCTCGCGCTTTCCGGCACGGAAATCGAGATTCCCGAATCTGTTTCGGCTCCGCTCTGTTATACGCCGGGCGTGTATCCGGACGAAGAATTTCTATCGCGCACGGCCGCGAGATTGGGATTTCCGCTCGTCGCAAAAAAAAGTTTCGGTTCCTTCGGAAAAGACGTCCGTCTGATACGGACCATGGACGAACTGAGGGCGACGGAAAAAGATTTTTTATATTGTCCGCATTTTTATCAAAGATATATTGCAGATTCGGCGGGCCGCGATATTCGCGTCATCGTCATCGGCGGTCGGGCGGTCGCCGCGATGGAGCGGCGGGCTAAAAAAGGAGAATTTCGCTCGAATGTCGAATTGGGCGGTCACGGAGTTTGCATCGGACTCACGGAATCTTTCCGCCTTGCGGCGGAAAGAGCGGCCGAGGCATTGAAATTAGACTACTGCGGCGTCGATTTGTTGGAGACTGCTTCCGGTCCCGTGCTTTGCGAGGTTAATTCCAATGCGTTTTTCGAGGGCATGGAAGCGGCGACGGGAATAAATATTGCTCGATTGTACGCGGAACATATTTTTCGGGCGATGAACGGATAATAAAAACTTCCCCGCTTTGCGGCGGGGAAGCGAGCCCTGTAAAGGGGACTTTGTTATGATTTTTTATCGTTGTTCTTTGTTTCGTCGGGTTTGTTTTCCTTGACGGTATAGCTGTAATCGATGTCGGGGTTTCCCTTTAAGAGAGCGCGCACAAAATCTTCGTTCCAGGAAGACTGTACGGAGATGACGGAATAGGCCTCGCCCATATATACGGTCAGCTTGTTCGTGTCCGTATCCAATACTACGGAAGTGATATCTTTCAAAGCACACTTGCTTTTGATGATTCCGAACTGCGTAGAGAAATATTTATCGTCGACGATATACTGTGATTTGATAAGGAGCGCAACGACGATGAGCAGTCCCGCGGCGCTGACGAGAATGAGAAAGGGATATTTCAGCCAATCGTTAAAGACGTGGAGCCCCGCATTTTCAAAAATCCGCCAGACAGAAATGGCGATGGCCGCAATGCAGAGAACGATTGCTCCGGCGCAGGCGGCGAGAATCGTTTTGGAAAATCGAAAACGAAAATATTTCGGTTGTTGAGAAGCGCTTTTCTTTTTCATGGTTCTATTATAGCACACGAAAAAGGAAAAATCAAATAAAATTTATTTGCGTCTGTATTTTATCGTTCGGTCGGGCAGTTGTTTTGTCCTTTTCCGTCTTGCGGTATTTCATTTTTCCGTCTGGGACAACGGGGCGGACGTTTGTTTTCGTCGGGAGCAAAGTCCGAATTTCCTTTTTTATGATGGGAGTTTTGTTCGTTGAAATCCGTTCCGCCGGGACAGTCCTTTTCGCTCGGACATTCGTTTTCATTCGGATAGGTAGTTCGAGGCCGGCCGTCGGAAGTTCGTCCTTCGCCGTCGCGTCCGTTTTTCGGTTGATAGGAGTCGGGCCTTCTGCCGTGCGGGCGGCGTGGAGAGGGCATTTCTTCGCTGTTGTTCGGTTTCGCGGGGCGTGCGGGTCTGACGGGACGCGGATGAAGGGGAGCTTTCGGGCCTTCCGTCTGCCCGGGAAGTTCCGGAAATTCGGGGAGAAGAGGCCGAGGCGCGTCGGGAAAGCGGCCGTGAGAATCCTCGGAAGATTCTGTCGGGGCTTCGCGACGGGTAGGCTCGCCGTTGCGGGACTTTGTCGTTCCCGGAGTCGAGCAGGAAGCCATAATCGGTAAAGAGAAACAAATCGTTGCCGCGCACAACGCGGTCAAAATACGGTGAAGTTTTTTCATATCGACAGTTTGCGTCGGAACGGGGAAAATTATGCTTTTTTCCCGTGGGTATCCGGTTGCGTTTTTGAAAAAAAGTTTGTATAATAATACTATGGAACATTCAGATAATACGGAAGAACTACGCGCTGCGGAAGAGATGCGGCAACGAAAACAATTCGCAAAAATGACCGAGACACCCGTTCCGAAATTGGTGGTTACACTCGGTATTCCCACCATGCTGAACATGATGGTTTCCTCGTTTTACAATCTTGCGGATACCTATTTCGTATCGGGATTGGGGGAAAACGCCACGGGTGCGGTCAACGTCGTCTTATCGCTGATGGCGCTGATTCAAGCAATCGGTTTTACATTCGGTATGGGCGGAGGCAGTATCATTTCTCGGCTTTTAGGCAAACGCGCCCAAAAAGAAGCGGATGAGGTTTCCTCTTCGGCGTTTTTTGCCGCTGCCGTTGCGGGAACGTTGATTCTCGTATTCGGATTGATCTTTTTGACGCCTTTGATGCGTTTGCTGGGCTCTACCGAATCCATTCTGCCCAATGCCAAAGAATATTCCCGTTATATCCTGATTGCCGCTCCGTTCATGTGCATGTCCTTTGTCATGAATAACCTTTTGCGCTCTCAGGGAAAAGCGTTTTTGTCTATGATAGGATTAGTGACCGGTGCGGTCATTAATGTCGCTCTTGACCCGCTTCTCATCTTTGGCTTCAATATGGGCGTTACGGGTGCGGCGGTCGCTACCTTTTTGAGCCAGATGATCAGCTTCTTTATTCTGCTCTTTATGTTTCTTTCCAAACGGAGCATTACGAGGCTCCGCATCTCGGCCATCTCCCGCAATGCCTCGGTCTATTGGGAAATCGTCGTGACGGGCTTCCCGTCCTTCTGCCGTCAGATTTTGTCCAGCTTATGCACGGTTCTTCTCAATTGGGCTGTTAAACCCTATGGCGACGGAGCTTTTGCCGCGATGGGCGTCGTTCAGAAAGTATTCATGTTTGCGTTTTCCATAGCGCTCGGCATAGGGCAGGGGTATCAGCCGGTTCTCGGCTACAATTATAGCGCAAAACGTTTTGACCGCGTCTATAAGGCATATCTGTTTACTTTGGTGTTTTCTACCGCTTTAATGACTCTGTTTGCCGTAATTTGCGCTGTCTCCGCGCCCTTTATCATGCGGGGCTTTCTCGAAGCGGAAGAATCGATGGAGATAGGCACGCTCGCTTTGCGCCTACAATGTATCTGCATGCCTCTTTTGCCTCTCAATTTCATGGCGGGGCTCACGTATCAGGTCGTGGGAAATAAGGCGCTCGCTTCGCTTTTATCCTGTTCGCGCCAAGGATTATTTTATATTCCCGCCGTGCTTGTTCTTCCCCGTATGTTTGATTTATTCGGCGTACAGTGTTCGCAATCCGTTTCCGATTTACTCGCTTTTCTGTTTGCCGTTCCCTTCACTGTAATGTTTTTCAAAAAACTTCGAATTTTACAAAAGACAGAGGGCATTCGTCCGGTTTCGGAATTTCCGCACTCGGCAGAAAAATAGTTTGAAGATCTCTCTCCCGAATTTGGGGGAGATTCTTTTTACGGAAAATGAGAGCGTTTGAGAAAAATAAAAACGGGTTATAAAAAAGTATCGGCAGGTAAAATTTTTCACAAACTGCCATTAAGACAATCTCGGAGGTATATAGAAATGATTACAATCTATAAAGATAATTTTGAAAGTGAAGTTCTCGGTTCCGCTGTTCCCGTCGTGGCGGATTTCTGGGCACCTTGGTGCGGTTATTGCCGCAGGTTGGCGCCCGTTATTGAAAGGCTCGAAAAGGAATACGGGGATAGGATTAAATTCGTGAAAATCGATACGGACGATAATGCGTCTCTCGCAGATGAATACGGTGTGGATACCATTCCGACCCTGATCGCGTTTCGCGCCGGAGAGGCAATCGGGACCATTGTGAATCCTGCTTCTCAGGCAACTGTCGTGGATTGGTTGAAAGAAAAAGAAATTCTTTGACGGAGCAAAGACATGGACAAGAGAAGATACGACGTTGCCATAATCGGCGGCGGCCCCGCAGGGTATACAGCGGCTCTGTATTGCGCACGGAACGGTTATTCCGTCGCGGTGGTGGAAAAACTTTCCGCGGGTGGACAGATGGCTTCTACTGACCGAATCGATAACTATCCCGGCTTTGAGAACGGCATAGACGGCTTTGAGCTGGGCGAACGCATGCAGCGCGGCGCAGAACGTTTCGGGGCGATTACTCTGTTCGAGGAGGTTACGAACGTTTCCCTTTCGGGAGAAAACAAGACGATTTTTACAAATACAGGGGAGATTTCCGCCCGTGCCGTCGTCTTGGCAACGGGCGCAGAACCCCGTGAATTGGGCCTGAAAGACGAAAAAGAATTGGTCGGGCGGGGCGTGGCATATTGCGCGACGTGCGACGGAATGCGCTATAAGGGCAAGACGGTCGTCGTTGCGGGCGGCGGAAACAGCGCGGTGGCCGATGCTTTATATCTTGCGAGGATTTGCAAGAAAGTGTATCTTATACATCGGCGGGACAGTCTGCGAGCATCGAAAGTGTATACTGCGCCGCTGTCTGAGAGCGGCGTGGAAATTTTATGGAATAGCCGCATAGAGGAGATATTACACGATAAAAGAGTGACGGGCGTGCGTATTGCCGACGTCCGTTCGGGAGAGGAAACTATCCTCGATTGCGATGCGTTGTTTATTGCCGTCGGACGGAAACCCGAAACGGAAATTTTCAAAAATAGTTTGGAACTCGATACCGCGGGATATATCATCGCGGATGAAAGCACTAAGACCTCCCTTCCGGGCGTATTTGCAGTCGGAGATGTACGGACGAAGGCGGTGCGACAAATCGTAACTGCGACGGCGGACGGCGCCGTTGCGGCGCATTTTATAGAAGAATATCTTCGTTAAGAAAAGTTTGATAAAGATGAATATAGTATACAGACCGATTGAATTTTCTGAAACGGAAATCAAGTTGTTTTCCTCGTTCGAGCGGAAACAGGACGTTACAGATTGTCGGCGTAAAATAAACGGACAATGGAGGATCATCAGCGCTCCTTTTATCGACGATTGGAACGAACGAGACTATGCTTTTTTGGCGAAGAGCTTAAAAAATACCGTAAAGGCGGGCGGTTTTGTTTACGGCAAGCTGAAAGGTTTCGTTTCGGTTGATGGCACACTGTTCGGGACGGAAGGGCAGTACGCGGATCTTATATACCTCTATGTTTCGCGGGATATGCGTGGAAGGGGAATCGGTCGCAGGCTGTTTGAGACTGCAAAAGAATATGCTCGGAAAACGGGGGCGGAAAAGTTATATATTTCGGCGCATTCGGCGGTCGAAACACAGGCTTTTTATAAAGCTATGGGGTGCATAGAAGCGTCGGAATATCAGAAAAAGCATGTTGAAAAAGAACCGTTTGACTGTCAACTCGAATGTGTTTTGAACGATTGAGCAGCTTTATCCGTAAACGAAAAGCGCGAAAATTTTTGAAAATTTCCGCGCTTTTCGTTTGAATTAATCAAGAAATCATACTTGTTGTTCTATCGGCGTATTTCCGAGCCCTGAATCTTCTTTTTTATAAGTGAGCTTCAAAAGCAGAGGCGCCAAAATGGAAGTCGCTATAATGATGATAAATATGAAAGGATATACGGCAGGATCTACCAAACCGCCGTCTATTCCTTTTTGCGTGCAAATCAGAACGACTTCCGCGCGCACCATCATGCCGATGCCGACGCGCAGACTGTCCTTGCCCGAATAACGGCAAAGTCTTGCCGCCAATGCACAACCGCCCAGCTTTCCGACGAGTGCTGCCAAGACGTAACAGGCTCCGAACAGGACGAAAGAGGAGGAGAAGCCCGAAAAATCGAGATTCATGCCGATTGTCGCGAAGAAAATAGGGGAAAAGAACATGTATCCGAGCATATCCGCTTTATTTTCCACATACGGGGTTTCCTGCAAGGTTCCTCCCAGCATAATGCCCGCGACGTAAGCGCCCGTGATGTCCGCGACGCCGAAGATTTTTTCTGCGACGTAAGCATAGATGAAACAGGCGGCCAGAGCGAGGATAGGCACGCGGCGGTTATGAGGATATTTGCGTTCTATTCTATTGAACAGCTTCCTCAAAAGGATTCCCGCACCAATGGCGATAATGAAAAATACGACGATTTTAACGCAGACGAGCCACCAAGCCGCATTTTCCCACCAAGAGGGCAGGAAAGAGACGAGGGATTCTTCCCCGCCTGCATCGGGGGTAAAGCCCGTGAGCACGGAAAGAATGACGATGCCGATGATATCGTCGATGACGGCGGCGGCGACGATAGAGGTCCCTATTTTGGTATTGAGTTTTCCGAGCTCTTTCAATGCCGCCACGGTGACACTGACGGACGTTGCTGTCAGAATAGCTCCGTAAAAGAGGTATCCCAAAAATCCTCCGCCCTGATTGAAGGCCCAAGCTACCAATGTTCCGAGAGCCATAGGCACGATGACGCCGAAGGCCGTAATGACCACGGAAGCTGCTCCCGACGATTTAAGTTGCTTTAAATCGGTACCGAGTCCGGTAGAGAACATGATGAGGACGACTCCGACCTTAGAGAATACGCTGAGTTCTTCTTTTATAGGATCGGAGAAGAACATATTTTGCAGCGGTTCACAGGGGATATATTTCAAGAGCCCGATCAAGAGCCCTGCAATCAGCATGCCGATAACGGCCGGAAGCCCGATTTTCTGAGAACCGAGTCCGAGAAGTTTTGTCATAATAAAAATGACCGCAAGGGGCAAAAGAATTTCAAAAGGGGACATAAAAACTCCTTTAAGTTTATCAGAAATGTAAAAACGATCGAGGCGAAAGAGAGGAGATAAAATTTCACTTTCCTTTCACTTTTGTTTCGATCGGTTATCATTATACACCCAACGCCTTTGAAAAGCAAATGTTTCCATATACAAAACAGGCGAAAAAAAGAGGAAATTTAAGAGAAATCAAGAAAAGTTTTTGATATAGTATTGACAATTTTGAAAAATGTGATATAATAAAAGACGGTGCTTAAAATATGAAACAGAGGGCATCGGTGAAAGATAAACAAGGAGATGTTGAGAATGTATCGTATAGTAAAAAAGCAAGCGCTGAACCCGACGGTTACCTTAATGGTAATCGACGCTCCGTTCGTCGCGAGAAAAGCTCTTCCCGGACAGTTCATCATTCTGCGTGTGGACGAAGACGGAGAACGTATTCCCCTTACGGTAGCGGATTATGACCGCGAGAAAGGAACTGTGACCATTATTTTCCAAATTGTGGGCGCTACGACGGAAAAGCTCAATCATAAAGAAGTAGGTGATTTTTTAGCCGATTTTGTCGGTCCCCTGGGCCGTCCCACCGAGACGGAAGGACTTAAAAAAGTCTGCGTAGTCGGCGGCGGTGTCGGTTGCGCGATTGCGCTTCCCGTAGCGAAAGAGCTCGCCGCTCAGGGATGTGAAGTCACATCTATCATCGGCTTCCGCAGTAAAGATCTCGTCATTTTGGAGGACGAATTTAAGGCCGCAAGCAAGAAATTTTACATGATGACGGACGATGGCTCTTACGGCCGCCAGGGAAACGTCTGCGTGCCGCTCAACGAAATGCTTTCCGCGGGTGAGACGTTCGACGAAGTCATCACTATCGGGCCGCTGATTATGATGAAATTCGTCTGTGCGGCGACCAAGCCCTATGGCATCAAGACGGTCGCCAGCATGAACCCGATCATGATCGATGGCACGGGCATGTGCGGCGGTTGCCGTCTGACGGTGGGAGGAAAAATGAAGTTTGCCTGCGTGGACGGGCCCGATTTCGACGGCCATGAAATCGATTTTGACGAGGCGATGAGCCGTTCGAGAACGTATGCGGATTTTGAACAGCACGAGAGAGATGCCGCATGCAACCTGTTCAAGAAGGAGGTAAAGTGAGATGCCCAAATTTAATATGAATCCCTTGAAGAATCCCATGCCCTCACAGGATCCCGACGTCAGAAATAAAAATTTTCAGGAGGTCGCGTTGGGCTATACCGCGGAAATGGCCGTGGACGAGGCAAAGCGCTGCCTGAATTGTAAAAACCGTCCCTGTGTGGCGGGGTGTCCCGTCAATATCGCCATTCCCGAATTTATTTCCAAAGTGGCGGAAGGTCAATTTGAAGAAGCGTATCAGATCATAGCGATGTCCAGTTCTCTGCCCGCGGTCTGCGGTCGGGTCTGCCCCCAAGAAACGCAGTGCGAAGGTAAGTGCACGCGCGGAATCAAGGCGGGCTGCGAAGCGGTGGGTATCGGTCGTCTGGAAAGATTTGTCGCCGATTATCATAATATGCACGCGACGGAAAAAGCGACTCCCGTTCCCTCCAATGGTCATAAGGTGGCGGTCATCGGGTCCGGTCCCGCAGGATTGACCTGTGCGGGAGACCTCGCAAAAATGGGGTACGAAGTCACGGTGTTTGAAGCGCTCCATGTCGCGGGCGGCGTTCTCGTTTACGGGATTCCCGAATTCCGTCTCCCGAAAGCGATCGTGCAGAAGGAAGTGGACAACTTGAAGGCCCTCGGAGTCAAAGTAGAAACCAACATGGTCATCGGCAGAGTGCTGTCTATTGAAGAGCTCAAAAACGAATACGGGTTTGAGGCGGTGTTTATCGGATCGGGCGCGGGGCTTCCCAAATTCATGAATATCCCCGGCGAAAATTTGAAGGGCGTCTATTCCGCCAACGAATTTTTGACCCGTTCCAATTTGATGAAAGCCTATAAAAACGACAGCTCCACGCCTATCCAGCACGGCAAATGCGTGGCAGTCGTCGGCGGCGGCAACGTAGCCATGGACGCGGCGCGCACGGCGAAGCGTCTCGGTGCGGAAGTACACATCATTTATCGCCGCGGCGAAGAAGAACTTCCTGCCCGTCGCGAGGAGGTAGAGCACGCGAAGGAGGAAGGCATCATTTTCGATCTCCTCACTAATCCCACTCGTATTTTGCCCACTTCGACGGACAATCCCCGCGATCCTTCCTACGGTTGGGTGAACGGGATCGAATGTATTCGCATGCAACTCGGAGAACCGGACGCGAGCGGCCGCCGTTCGCCCGTGGAAATTCCGGGAAGCGAATTTACCATTCCCGTGGACTGTGTGATTATGTCCCTCGGGACTTCTCCCAATCCGCTCTTGAAGCACACGACGCCGGGACTTGAAACGCTCAAACGCGGCGAGATCGCGGTAGACGAAAACGGCAAGACTTCCATCGAAGGCGTTTATTGCGGCGGCGATGCCGCAACGGGTGCCGCTACGGTCATCAAAGCCATGGGTGCGGGTAAAGTTGCCGCTAAATCCATTGACGAATATATCCGCAGCAAACAATAAAATGTAAGAGATAAAAAGCGGCTTTCCGAGATTGGAAGGCCGCTTTTTCAAGAAAAGAAATGGAAATAGTTATCAGAAAAGACATAAAGAAATATATGGAGGAGCTCAAAATCTGGCTGGAAGCGCAAAGAGAGATTCCGCTGGAAGGTATGGACGAATTTTTTACTGCCAGAGTAAAAATATACGATGAACATATGTCTATATGGAAAGAGGCCTATCGCGTTTTGCCCGATTATCTTCCCGAAAAAGTCAATAAAATTTTGGATCTGGGCATCGGCACGGGATTGGAACTCGAAGGAATATATCGAAAATTCCCCTCCGTGTCCGTAACGGGAATCGATTTAAGTCGGTCGATGTTAAACGAACTCGAAAGAAAATATTCAGGCCGAAAATTTACAACACTATGCGGAGATTATTTTAAGGAAGATTTCGGTCGGGAATATGATGCCGTCGTTTCGGTAGAGTCTTTACACCACTTTTCTCCGATAAAGAAAGGAGAATTATATCGCAAAATTTATCATTCCTTAAAATGCGGAGGGATATTTCTGCTCTGCGATTATATTGCCTGCTGCGAAGAAGAGGAGACGCTCCTCGCGGAAGAATGTAGGCGAAAAAGGAAGGTGCAGAAAATTTCGGACGGCGACTTCGTGCATTTCGATACGCCGTTGACTTTGGCGCACGAAATTTCATTATTAAAAGGCGCGGGATTTGTTTCGGCCGAAGCCGTAACCAGTATTGAAGGGGCTACGTTAATTCTTTCTATAAAATAATTTCCGATACAAAGTTTTTAATATTTACTTTATGCGGACTTTTATACAAATATTTATAGAAATACTTGACAATTTGGAAAAGAGAATTATATAATATATTTACAAAGTAAATTCCCCGTCTTGGAGAAAAGGAGAAAATTATGAAAAAATTTTGGAAATCGGCGGCGGCGCTTTTATTGTGTGCTGCGTTTGGAGTCTCCGCAGCGTGCGGTGTGGTAGATGATTCTTCCAGTAGCGGCAAGGGAGACAGCAATTCGGGCGAAGGAACCGGATCCTCCTCACAACTTAGTCGGAATTATGTCACTACGGCTTTGCAGCAGTTTGCAGAAGCAAAAAATCTGACAATTTCGGTCGGGGGAGAAGTAACGGTTTCTCATATAGAGGGAACGGAGTCCGTTTCGGAAAAATATGAAGTAGATTTGGAGCTCGCCGCATCTTTTTCCGATTCAGGGATTGCGATGAAAGCGGAAGGGACGATTGATCAGACTTCGGAAGGACAGACCGTTACGGAAGAAATCAGTTATTACATAATCGACGGTATCGAATATACCTATAATTCCGAAGGAAATTATTATACGGCATGGGAAACAGAAATTCCCATGGATGATATATTCGACCTTTTCTCCGGAATTTCCGAAGGGCTCGTTTCAGAAGATACGGTCGAGTTTTTCGCGGGGATTTTGGATCAATACGGAACGGTCACGGAAGATTCGGCCACGGTTTCCCTCGTTTATGATGCTAGTCCTTTGCTCAATAAAGTGATTACAACAATCAATAATTTTGACGAAACGACGACTTTGGAGACGGCAATCAATGAAACTTTGAAATTGTTCGGCATTGAGACGACGGTCGGAGATATGCTCGATAGCTTGAAGCCCCTCGGTGCGATGACGTTATCGCAGCTTGTCTTTGTTGCAGATCAGGCCCTTGGAGAATATGATACTTCTTTGCAGGAGATAAAGGATACGCTCGTCGCATTAGAACCCGTTCAACAGTTAATAAACGATGCGGTTGCGGCGGGGGCTCTGACCGAGCAACAGGCAGCGACAGTCAAAACGGGAACAATTGCAGAAATTCTTAAACAGTTCAATTTAGAGAACGTCACGGTCGATAAGCTCGTTGCGCTGCTTTTTTCAGCGGCGGGCGGCGGAATAGGGCAACCCGCAGACGAAATACCCGAAACACCCGAAACGCAATCCGAAATTAGTGTCGATTTTGACCTTGCAGCTGCAATCGATTACCTGAAAGCCATGTTAAAGGAAATGACTTTGTCACAGCTTGGAATGACGTTTCCCGATTTAGACGGTTTTGCTTTTTCAAAGGCGAAAATGGGTGCGGAACTCATTATTGGAAAGACAGAAGTTGAGAAGTTAGAGCTGAACGGAGAGGTCGGCTTTGCGCAAACGGTCGGCGAAACGTCGGTGGGAGAAATACAGGCGAAAGTATCCTATAAAATAGAAACAAGCGATTCGGAAATTTCTCTTCCGGAAGATGTCAAGGTCGTCTATTGGTCTTATTGGGGAGGAGATGCGGATATTTCACGCCATATTAT
>CAKXBD010000023.1:0-4918 GCA_934871445.1 uncultured bacterium
CGTTGCACCTTTTACGGCGCAGAGATTTGACAAAAGGACTCAGACAAATGATTTTAAGCGTGACCGACCTTACGCACGGTTTCGGAGACCGTGCCATTTTTCAAGACGTCTCTTTCCGTATGCTGAAAGGAGAGCATATTGGGCTTGTAGGGGCAAATGGCGAAGGAAAATCCACCTTTATGAATATTATCACGGGTACCCTGAAACCGGACGAGGGAAAAGTGGAATGGTCAAAAAACGTGCGCGTGGGATATCTCGATCAACATACCTCTCTCAAAAAGGGCATGACAGTGGGCGACGTACTCCGTTCGGCTTATGACCACCTCTTTGAGACGGAAAACTATATAAATTCCCTCTATGAAAAAATGGGGGAGGAAAACGCGGATATTGAAGCGTTGATGGAAGAAGTCGGGACGTTACAGGATTATCTTACAAATAACGATTTTTATCAAATCGACATAAAGGTGAACGAGGTCGCCCGCGCATTCGAGCTGACGAGCCTCGGTCTCGACAGGGAGGTTTCCCAGCTTTCGGGAGGACAGAGGACGAAGGTTTTGCTGGCAAAATTGCTCCTCGAAAAGCCGGACATTCTGCTTCTGGATGAACCGACCAATTACCTCGACGCCAATCATATCGAGTGGCTGAAAAATTATCTGATAAATTACGAAAATGCATTTGTTCTCATTTCGCACGATATTCCCTTTCTCAACGCCGTCGTCAATCTCGTCTATCACGTGGAAAATTGCCGCCTGACGAGATACGTGGGCAACTACGATAAATTTCTTTCGGAATATGAAGTGAGAAAGCAGCACCTCGAAGCGGCTTTCGAGCGTCAGCAGAAAGAAATCGCCGCACTGAAAGATTTTGTCGCCAGAAACAAAGCTCGCGTATCCACGCGGAACATGGCTATGTCCAGACAGAAGCGTCTGGATAATATGGAAATCATCGAGCTGGCATCGGAAAAACCCAAGCCCGAATTTTCCTTCAAGGAAGCCCGTGCGAGCGGGCGAATCGTATTTGAAACGCAAGACCTCGTCCTCGGTTACGGAACTCCGCTGTCCCGTCCGATAACCAAAAGGCTGGAAAGAGGACAAAAGGTGGCTGTCGTGGGAACGAACGGAATCGGCAAAACGACGTTTCTCAAAAGCGTCCTCGGCCTGATTCCCCCCTGTTCGGGCAGAGCAGAACTCGGCAGTTATCTCGAAACGGGCTATTTCGAGCAGGAGATTCCGCCGAGCGACAATACCTGTCTCGAAGAACTCTGGCAATATTTTCCCTCCATGTCCAATGGGGAGGTTCGGGCTATGCTCGCAAAATGCGGACTGACCGCCAAGCATATCGAAAGCAAGGTGCGCGTTCTTTCGGGGGGAGAACAGGCAAAAGTGCGATTGTGCCGCCTGATGAACACGCCCAGTAACGTGCTCCTTTTGGACGAACCGACAAACCATCTCGATTCCGACGCCAAGGTGGAACTCCGCCGAGCCCTGCAAGCGTATCGCGGCGCCGTCCTTTTGGTTTGCCACGAACCCGAATTTTATGAAGGAATCGTAGGGGAAATATGGAATATCGAAGAATATTCTCTGCTGTTTTGAGAACAGAGTGCCGCGGCTGAAAGTATTTTCAGTCGCGGTTTTCTATAATTAACCGTGGTTTTTCGAGCGGATATTTACACTTGTGCAAATATGGCAAAGTGTGTGTAACTTTTTCAATTTTTGTGTTTTTTGTGAACGCGGAAAAGGGAAGAAAAAGGGGAAAAATATAAAATTTTTATCTTATTTGTAATTAAGCAGTCCAAGTTGTTGAGATTCGGAAGAAAATATGATATAATATACTCTGTTTGGAGTGGGCGCGTCAGGGCGTTCAATGATACAGAGAAAAAAATTTTTAACATACGGAGAATATAAGGTATGAACAACAAAGTTACTATTATCGGTGCAGGTTCGGTAGGTGCTACTATTGCGTACACTCTGGTGGTAGACAGCTCGGTTTCGGAAATCGTTCTGATTGATGTCAACCGCGATAAAGCGCTCGGCGAGGCTATGGACATCAAGCAGGCGACGCCCTTCCTTTCCCCCACGAAAGTATACGAAGGTTCTTACGAGGACGCGGCGGGTTCCGATATCGTCATCGTTACGTCGGGAATAGGCAGAAAGCCCGGTCAGTCGCGTATCGATTTGACACAGACGAATGTCAACATTATCAAGAGCATCGCCCCCGAAATCGTCAGGCATGCTCCCGATGCCATTTATGTCATTGTCGCAAATCCTGTGGACGTGCTCACCTACGTATTTGGAAAAGTTACGGGACTTCCCAAGGGAAAGGTACTCGGTTCGGGTACCATTCTCGACACCATTCGTTTAAGAACCCGCCTTTCCGAGCTGTATTCCATCAATCAGAAACAAGTGCATGCCTATGTTCTCGGCGAGCACGGCGACAGCTCGTTCGTCGCATGGTCCACCGCCGACATCACGGGAATCCCTTTGAACGATTACGACGACGCCCTGACGAATAAGACCGTCCTTCCCATTACTCCCTATGAGAGAGAAGACGTGGAGGAATATGTCAAAAAATCGGGCGGAAAAATTATTGCGGGCAAGGGCGCTACCTTCTACGGAATTGCCGCTTCCGTATGCCATATCGTCAAATGTATCTATTCGGGCGCGGATACCGTCATGACGCTGTCCACGCTTCTCGAAGGCGAATACGGAATTTCCGACGTATGCCTGAGCACTCTTTGCGTGTTGGGCAATAACGGTATTCAGACTACTTTGACTCCGAAGATGTCGGACGACGAACTTGCAAAACTCAACCACAGTGCCGAGGTGCTGAAAGGCGTCATCGCTCAGTTGGATATTTAAGCGGCGGAGATACGGACATGGAATATCGGATAGAAAAAGATACGATGGGGGAAATGAAGGTCCCCGCGGATAAATATTGGGCGGCGCAGACGGAACGCAGCCACGAAAATTTCCAAATCGGCACGGAGGTGATGCCGAGGGAAATCACGCATGCGTTCGGTATCCTCAAAAAAGCCGCCGCTCTCGCAAACTATAAACTCGGAAAATTGTCCGAGGAAAAGAAAGACGTCATTTGCGCGGCGGCAGACGAGGTGATTTCCGGGAAGCTCAACGAGCATTTCCCCCTCGTCGTGTGGCAGACGGGGAGCGGAACGCAGTCGAACATGAACGCCAATGAAGTCATTGCCAATCGCGGCAACGAAATGGCGGGGAAAAAGCTCCTGCACCCCAACGACGACATCAATAAGAGCCAAAGCTCCAACGATACTTTCCCGACGGCGATGCACATCGCGGCGGTCATTGCGATAGAGGATAAATTATTCCCCGCGATGGACAAACTCATTTCGACGTTCCGCCGTCTGGAAGAAGAAAACGAGGGAATCGTAAAGAGCGGCAGAACGCATTTGCAGGACGCCGTTCCCATCGCCTTTTCACAGGAAATCAGCGGTTGGAGAAATATGATAGAAAAGACGAAGGCGCAGCTTTCCCTTGCGCTGTCGGGCTTGAAGGAACTCGCTCTCGGCGGTACTGCCGTGGGAACGGGACTCAACGCGCCCAAGGGCTTTGCGGAGGAAGTCGCCGCGGAGGTCAGCGCCTTGACGGGAAAGGCGTTCGTCACGGCGGCAAATAAATATCATGCGCTCACGTCCAAGGACGAGCTGGTGTTCGCGCACGGCGCGTTGAAAGCGCTCGCCTGCAATCTCATGAAGATTGCCAACGACGTTCGCTGGCTGGCTTCGGGCCCCCGCGACGGGCTGGGCGAGATTTTCATTCCCGAAAACGAGCCGGGTTCTTCGATTATGCCCGGGAAAGTCAATCCCACGCAGTGCGAATCGATGACGATGGTCGCCGTGCAGGTCATGGCGAACGACGTCGCCGTCGGCATGGGCGCTTCGCAGGGGAATTTTGAACTCAACGTATTTATGCCCGTCATCATCTATAATTTCCTACAATCGGCGAGACTGCTCGCGGACGGAATTACGTCTTTCGAGAAAAATTGCGTCACGGGAATCCGCGCTAACAAGGAAAAGATGAAACACAACCTCTATAATTCGCTCATGCTGGTCACGGCGCTCAATCCGTATATCGGATATGAGAACGCGGCAAAGACGGCGAAAAAGGCGTATAAGGAAAATATTTCCCTGAAAGAGGCTTGTGTGGCGCTCGGTTTCCTCACGGAAGAAAAATTCGACGAAGTATTCCGCCCCGAGGAAATGGCATATCCGCAGAAATAAGCGCGGAATCTTATCTAAAAAGGTAACGATATGAAAATTTGTTATTATCCCGGCTGTACGCTGAAAACCAAGGCGAAAGATTTGGACGTTTACGCCCGCCTTTCCGCCGAAGCGCTCGGCGTAGAGATGGAAGAAATAGAAAATTGGCAGTGTTGCGGCGCGGTCTATCCCATGGCGAGAGACGAGATCGCAACAAAGCTCTCCGCCGTGCGTGCGCTCGACTATGCGAAGCACCGCGGAGGGAGACTGCTCACCCTCTGTTCCGCTTGCCATAACGTCATCAAGCGCACTAACGAGGATATGCGCTCGGACGAAAATATTTCTTTCAAAGCCAATAACTATCTGAAATTGGAAGAACCCTACCGCGGCGAAACGCAGGTTCTGCACTATCTCGAAATGTTGAAAGACGTAGTGGGCTTCGAGAATATTAAAAAGAAGGTCGTCAATCCCGTCAATAGAAAAATCGGCGCGTATTACGGCTGTCTTTTGCTCCGCCCGAGTGGAGTAATGGCTTTCGATAATCCCGAAAATCCCACGATTATCGAAGATTTTATCCGCGCCATCGGCGGAACGCCCGTCGTCTATCCTTTCCGCAATGAATGTTGCGGCGCGTATGTGGCTCTCAAAAATCCGAAGCTTCCCGAAGAAAGGAGCAGAAAGGTCTTG
>CAKXBD010000023.1:4928-20804 GCA_934871445.1 uncultured bacterium
TCTTGTCGAGCGCGAAGGAAAAGGGCGCGGAGGAAGTGATTACCGCCTGCCCGCTTTGCTTGTATAATCTGAAAGAGAAGGGCGGGAATATTTTGCCCGTGAGATACTTCACGGAGCTTCTTGCCGAAGCGCTGGGGGTGAAAGCATGACGAGAGAAGAACAAAAAGAAAATCTCCTCCGTTTGAGCGGAACGGACGTCAGAAAATGCATGAAGTGCGGGAAGTGCTCCGGTCGCTGTCCCGCGTTCAAGGAAATGGATATAAAGCCCCACCAATTCGTTTCCCTGCTCGTCAAGGGCAAGGTAGAGGAACTTTTGAAAAGCGAAGCGATATGGAGCTGCCTTTCCTGCATGGCGTGCGTAGAGAGATGTCCGCGCGGCGTAGCGCCGGCTGCCGTCATCGAAGCGGTACGGGATACGGTGGTGCGCATGCAGAACGGAAACGGAATCAAGGCGGAGGAGATTCCTCCCATCGTAGACGAGCTCATTCCTCAACAACTGCTCGTCAGCGCGTATAGAAAATACAACAAATGATTTCAAGGTAAAGAGAGTTATATAAAATGCAAAGAATAGGTGTTTTTATTTGTTGGTGCGGCAGTAATATCGCGGCAACGGTAGACGTGGAAAGAGTGGCCGAAGTCATTAAGTCCGAGCCGGGCGTCGTCTTTTCGGCAAACTATCAGTACATGTGCTCCGAGAACGGTCAGCAGCTCATTAAAAATGCAATCAAGGAACATCACCTGACGGGCATCGTCGTCGGGTCCTGCTCGCCCAGAATGCACGAGGCTACCTTCCGTAAGACCGCAGAAGCCGCGGGACTCAATCCCTATATGGTGGAAATCGCCAATATCCGCGAGCATTGCTCCTGGATACATAAGGACAGGGAGGAAGCGACCGAAAAGGCAATCATCCTCGTCCGCACGGCGATTGCGAAGGTAAATTTGGACGCTCCCTTGCAGGCGGGAGAAAGCCCCGTCGTTAAGCGCGCGCTCGTTATCGGCGGCGGCATCGCGGGAATTCAGGCAGCGCTCGACATCGCGGAAGCGGGCTTCGAGGTGGATATTGTAGAAAAGAACGCCACGATCGGCGGCCGTATGGCGCAGCTCGATAAGACGTTCCCCACGCTCGATTGTTCGGCTTGTATTTTGACGCCGAAAATGGTGGACTGTGCCCAGAGCGATAAAATCGATATCCTGTCCTACTCCGAAGTGGAGGAGGTCAAGGGCTTCGTCGGCAATTTTTCGGTAAAAATCCGTAAAAAAGCCAGATATGTAGATGAAAAGAAATGTACGGGCTGTAAGGTTTGTATGGAGAAATGTCCCTCCAAGAAGGGATTCAACGAGTTCAATATGAACCTCAATAACCGTACGGCTATTTATATTCCGTTTGCGCAGGCGGTTCCTAACGTGGCGGTCATCGATCCTCAGCAATGTATTAAGCTCAAAACGGGCAAATGCGGAATCTGTCAGAAATTCTGCGGCGCCGGCGCTATCGATTATACGATGAAGGACGAATTTATCGAACGTCAATACGGCGCCATCGTCGTGGCGACGGGCTTTAAGCCCATTTCCCTCGATGCGTTCAACGAGTACGGTTATGCCGAGAATAAAGACGTCATCACGTCTTTGGAGCTCGAAAGACTGATGAACGCGGCGGGCCCTACGAACGGCGTTCTCCTGCGCCCCTCCGACGGAACGCATCCGAAGGTCATTACCTTTATTCAGTGCGTCGGTTCGCGCGATATTTCCAGCTGCGGAAAGCCTTACTGCTCGAAAATTTGCTGTATGTATACCGCAAAACACGCCATGCTCATTCGCGAAAAGTATCCCGATACGGAGGTGCACATATTTTATATCGACGTCCGCACGCCCGGAAAGAATTATGACGAGTTCTACCGCCGCGCGGTCGAACAGTACGGCGTGGATTACATAAAGGGCATGGTCGGAAAGGTCTATAACGAGAACGGGAAACTTATGGTGCAGGGCTCCAATCTCATCGATAACGAACAGGTGACGATTCCCTCCGACCTCGTCGTTCTCGCCGCGGCGATTGAACCTGAACCTTCAGTCAGAAAAATTGCAACCCTCCTGACGGCGAGCATCGATACGAATAACTTCCTCACCGAGGCCCATCCCAAGCTCCGTCCCGTAGAAAGTCCCACGGCGGGCGTATATCTCGCGGGCGTCTGTCAGGGACCCAAGGACATTCCCGAAACGGTGTCCCAGGCTTCCGCATGCGCCGCAAAGGTCATCGGACTGCTCGTCAAGGACCACTTAAAGACAAATCCCTGCGTGGCTCAGCCCGACGAGACGATGTGCAACGGTTGCAGCCAATGCGCGAACGTCTGCGCGTACGGCGCCATTACTTACGTCGATAAGGAATTCCGCCTTGGCGGAGGAAAGACGGAAATCAGAAGGGTGGCTTCCGTCAATCCCGCAGTCTGTCAGGGCTGCGGCGCCTGCACGGTCACCTGTCCTTCGGGTGCTATGGATCTCAAAGGATTCAGCTCCAAACAAATCATGTCGGAGGTGGAAGCGATATGCAAGATATAACGACGGAAAAGAAAGAATATGTCCCCAATATCGTGGCGTTCTGCTGCAACTGGTGTTCGTATGCGGGGGCGGATCTCGCGGGTTCCAGCCGTCTGAGCTATCCCGCCAACGTCAAGATTATCCGCGTTCCCTGCTCCTGCCGCGTCAATCCCATGTTTGTCCTGAAAGCGTTTCAGCGGGGTGCCGACGGCGTAATTCTCTGCGGCTGTCATCCCGGCGACTGCCATTATGTGACGGGGAATTATTATACGAGGAGAAGAATGGCGCTGCTGTTCAGCTTTTTGAACTATCTCGGAATAGAAAAGGAGCGCACGCGCGTGGAATGGGTTTCCGCCGCGGAGGGTGCGCGTTTTTCCGCCGTCATGAACGATTTCGTAAAGACGGTGACGGCGCTCGGGGAAAACAAACGCCTGACCGATTTGAGGTGCAAGGAGGACAAGAACAATGCGTGACGTCGAATTGAAAATGAAAGAACGCGCCGCCGAACTTTTGAAGAGCGGCGAAGTCGCGCGCGTAATCGGCTGGAAGAAGGGCGAGTTTTATTTCGATCCGGAACCCTCCGTATTTGAGACGGAAGCCGAGCTTGAAAACTTTGTCTATAACGGTTTTTGCGGAGCAAATTTATCCAAATATCTGATTGCCGCGAGCAAAAAACCCGGCAAGACGGCGGTATTTTTGAAGCCCTGCGATACATACAGCTTTAACGAGCTCGTAAAGGAACATCGCGTCGTTCGTGAAAATATCCATGTAGTGGCAATCGAATGTCAGGGTAAGCTGGATATTTCCAAAATCAAGAAGCTGGGTGCGGACGCGGTGACGGAAGTGGAAGAGTTGGGCGAGAAGGTAAAGGTATCCTCCCTCTACGGAGATATGGAATTTGTGAAAGAGGAAGTACTTCTCGAAAAATGCCTTTGCTGTAAAGGAAAAGATCATAAAGCGGCGGACGAGACGATTATCCTTCACGAAATGCCCGAGACGAAAAACGACCGTTTTTCGGGCGTTGAGAAACTAGAAGCGATGACTCCCGACGAACGTTTTGCCTTCTGGAAGAACGAGCTTTCCAAATGTATCCGCTGCAATGCTTGTCGCAACGTTTGTCCCGCATGCTCCTGCGTGAAATGCGTATTCGATAATCCCAATTCGGGAATTGCGGCAAAAGCGAACGACACGGAGTTTGAAGAACAGATGTTCCACATTATCCGCGCGTTTCACGTGGCGGGGCGGTGCACCGACTGCGGAGAGTGCAGCCGCGTCTGTCCGCAGAATATCCCCCTGCACCTTCTGAACAGAAAATTTATAAAGGATATCGATACTTTGTACGGCGAATTCCAAGCGGGGGACGTACCCGAGGGAAAGACGCCGCTCACCGATTATCGGACGGAAGATACCGAGCCGGGTAAGGTCTTTGACGCGGAGGGAAAGCATGCTTAAAATCAGTAAAGAAAAATTAAACGGATTATATAGCAAAATTTCCGCCTCCATGCCCCTGTATATGCCCTTGAAAAAGGCAGGCGAAGCCAATTACGGGCTTTGGTCGGACGGGCAGGAGAGCGCTCTCGGCGTTCTCAAAACGGTAAAATCTCCCAAAGATCTTTTCTTTCCGCAGAGCGAAACGATGATGAAGTTTAAGACGGAAGGGAAAAGCATTGAAATTTTAGACGTCAGGGAGGAGCAGAAGCCGTTCGTTCTTTTTGGCGTCAAGGCGTGCGATTTCAAGGCGTTCGATATTCTCGACAGAGTATTCCTCGCTGAGCCCGTCGATACGTATTATCAGTCCAGACGGAACGCGGGAATCATCGTCACGCTCGCTTGTTCCCGTCCCGAAGAAAGCTGTTTTTGTAAGGTGTTCGGAATCGACGCGGCGGAGCCTGCCGGCGACGTCACGACGTGGCTGGACGAAAAATATCTCTATTGGCGCGCGAATACCGAGAAAGGAAATGCCCTTACGGAAAGCGTAAAAGAGCTTTTTGAAAACGGTGGAGAGGGAGAAGTCTCCGCGCAGCAGCAAAAAACGCGCGAAATTATCGAAAAGCTGCCCTTCTCGCACTTGGATTTGTCCCGTTTCAAGCCCGAAAATCTCAACGAGCTTTTCGAGTCTCCCGAATGGGAAAGCCTTTCCGAAGCCTGTCTCGGCTGCGGAGCATGTACTTTCGTATGTCCGACCTGTCAGTGCTTCGATATCCGCGATTTCAAGACAAATGAGGGCGTTATCCGTTATCGCTGCTGGGATTCGTGTATGTATTCCGATTTCACGCTGATGGCGGCGGCAAACAGCCGTACGACGCAGATGCAGAGGTATCGACAGAGATTTATGCATAAGCTCGTCTATTATCCGTCTCAGCATGAGGGAGTGTATTCGTGCGTCGGCTGCGGACGGTGCGTCAATAAGTGCCCTCAGCATCTCAACATTATAAAGGTCGCAAAAACGTTGGGAGGTAAAGCGCATGATTAATGAAAATCTCATTCCGAAAATCGGTGTAATCACGGATATCCGAAAGGATACGCCCGACGTCAAGACCTTCCGCGTCGTCGGTACGGACGGCAAAAAACTGTTCGAGCATTTGCCCGGTCAGTGTGCGATGGTTTCCGTTCCCGGCGTCGGAGAGTGCATGTTTTCCATCACTTCTTCTCCCACGAACGAGGAATTTATGGAATTTTCCATCAAAAAATGCGGCTGCGTCACCGAGGTCATTCATTCCCTCGAAGTGGGGCAGCAGATTACCGTGCGCGGTCCTTACGGCAGAAATTTCCCTGTGGAGGAGGATTTCAAGGGTAAGGATATGCTCTTTATCGCGGGTGGTATCGGCCTTGCGCCTTTGAGAAGCGTCATCAACTATATCAGACATTACCGTAAAAATTACGGGAAAGTCGTCGTGGTTTACGGCGCTCGGAGCAAGGACGACCTCGTAGATATCGAGGAGATACGCACCGAATGGGAAAAGGAACCCGATTTTGAAGTGTATCTTACTATCGACCGCCCGCAGGAGGGCTGGGACGGACATGTCGGTTTCGTGCCCGCTTACGTCAAGGAATTGGGGCTCAATCCGAACATGACGGCGGTTCTTTGCGGACCTCCCATCATGATCAAGTTTACTCTGGCGGGGCTCTTGGAGCTCGGGTTCGATAAATCCCGCGTATATACGACGCTGGAACTTCGCATGAAGTGCGGTATCGGCAAATGCGGCAGATGTAACGTCGGAGATAAATTCGTCTGTAAGGACGGACCCGTGTTCCGCATGGACGAGCTGGACGAACTGCCCGACGAGTATTGAGCGAAGGAGAATATCATGGAAAATTTAGTAAACGTTTATCTTTTCGGGAAAAGGTATCAGGTACCCGAAAGTCTGACGATTATGAAAGCGATGGAATATGCGGGATACCAGCTCGTTCGCGGGTGCGGTTGCAGAAACGGCTTCTGCGGCGCTTGCGCAACCATTTACCGCATTAAAGGTCAGCAGGAGCTTAAAACCTGCCTTGCCTGTCAGACGCAGGTAGAGGAGGGAATGTACGTGGCGACGCTGCCCTTCTTCCCGCTGGTGAAGCAAGTTTATGACATTGAAAAAATAAAGCCTACGCAGCAGATTATGATGCAGCTGTATCCCGAGATTTATTCGTGTATCGGCTGTAACGCCTGCACAAAGAGCTGTACGCAGGGACTGAACGTTATGCAGTACATCGCCTACGCGCAGCGCGGCGAATACGAGAAATGCGCGGAGGAGAGCTTCGACTGCGTCATGTGCGGAGTATGTTCCTCGCGTTGTCCTGCGGGAATTTCTCACCCGCAAGTCGCGGAGCTCGCAAGGCGGCTCACGGGAAAATACCTCGCGCCGAAGAGCGAACATCTCGAAAAGCGAGTAGAGGAAATCAAAGAGGGCAAGTATGAAGCCCTTCTCGAAAACCTCATGCAAAAACCCGTCGAAGAGATGAAAGAGCTGTATAACCACAGAGAGATAGAAAAATAAGGAGAAGCGTATGTATCAGTACACCGAAGAACAATTAGTGTCCATGAAAAAGGTGGAAGCGACGCGCGCTTCCCGTTTCGGGGCGGAAATCAGGAGAATGACGGCGGAAGAAAAGGACGAGGTTCTCGCTTCCTTCCACCCCGATTACATCACTTCCGCATACGAAGAACTCAAAGTCGGACCCAATAAGGGCGGTAAAGTCCTGCACGAGCTTGCGGCGCTCTTGGAGGGGCACTCCCGCGTACTCGATATGAATATCGACCTTTCCTCTCCCGATTACGACGTAGACGTTTTAATTATCGGGGGCGGCGGCGCGGGCGCGTCGGCTGCAATCGAAGCGGATAACTGCGGCGCAAATGTAATGATAGCCACCAAACTCCGTCTGGGCGATGCGAATACGGCAATGGCAGAGGGCGGTATTCAGGCTGCGGATAAGGAAAACGACAGCCCCGCAATCCATTATCTCGATGCGTTCGGGGGCGGACATTTCAAGAATAAGCCCGAGCTCCTCTATAAGCTCGTCAACGAAGCTCCCGAGGCTATTCAGTGGCTGAATAACCTCGGCGTCATGTTCGATAAAGCTCCCGACGGAACGATGATTACGACGCACGGCGGCGGTACTTCCCGCAAGAGAATGCACGCCTGCCGCGACTATTCCGGCTCCGAAATCATGCGAGTCCTGCGCGACGAGGTATTAAACCGCGGCATCACGGTGGTGGATTTTACCTCCGCAATCGAGCTTATCAAGGATACGGACGGAAAGGTTGCCGGCGCGGTGCTCCTGAATATGGAGACGAAGGAAATTCTCGTAGCCCGTGCAAAGACGGTGATTATCGCGACGGGGGGAGCGGGTAGACTGCATTATCAGGGATTCCCTACCTCGAATCATTACGGCGCGACGGCGGACGGGCTCGTGCTCGCCTACCGCGCGGGGGCGAAACTGCTCTATCCCGAAACGCTGCAATATCATCCTACGGGCGCGGCTTGTCCCACGCAGATTTATGGGGCGCTCGTCACCGAGAAGGTGCGTTCGCTCGGCGCTCAGCTCGTCAATAAGGAGGGTGTAGCGTTCGTCAATCCGTTAGAGACGCGTGACGTTACGGCTTCCGCGATTATCCGCGAGTGTAAAAAGAACGGCGGAGGAATTGCCACGACGGACGGAGAAGGCGTCTGGTTGGATACGCCGCTCATCGAAATGATCAACGGCGAAGGAACGATTGAAAAGCGTATTCCCGCAATGATGAGAATGTTTGGAAAATACGGCATCGATATTCGCAAGGAGCCCATTCTCGTCTATCCGACGTTGCATTACCAGAACGGTGGAATCGATATTTCCGCAAACGGAATGTCCGGCGTGGAAAATCTCTATGTTGCGGGCGAGGCGGTCGGAGGAATTCACGGCACAAACCGCTTGATGGGAAATTCGTTGCTCGATATCATCGTATTCGGCCGTAATGCCGGTCGTCAAGCCGGAGAAAAGTGCAAGTCAGTGACGCTCAAATCTTTGACGTTAGATTTTGTTAAAGATTATGAAAAAGAGCTGAAAGCTGCGGGAATTTGTTCCGAAATGTCTTCGCCTCGTCTGTTGCCCGATTACAGAAGAAAGGATAATTGACGGAGGAAATCATGGAAACTTTTGCAACAGTTTTTGAAATTGTTATGGTGCTCTGTTTCGGGGCGTCATGGCCCTTTAATATCGTTCGTGCGTATAAGGCAAGAACGACGAAGGGAACGAGCCTTCAATTTACCGTTCTCATCGGTATCGGATATATAGGCGGGATTTTAAGTAAGATTTTTGCTTGGGCACATAGTGCACAAGCGGGCGTCGCCTATTGGGATTGGCTGAAAATTTTAGCGTTCGTCTTTTATATCATCAATCTTTGCATGATTTTGACGGCATTGGCGATTTATTTCCGCAACAGAAAATTGGACGCGAAAAAAGCAGCTGAGTCCGCTCAGGAACAGGCTTAAAAGAATAAAGAAGCACTTCAAAGTATCGGAAGTGCTTCTTTATTTAATAAAAATTGACAGATTAACTTTTTTATGATATAATATCAAAAAAAGCGAAGGAAAACCTTATGATATTATCAATTGGAGAAATTTTGGCAGATTTTATCGGAGAAGATGAGACGAAATTTCGCATGTGTTGTGGCGGAGCGCCCTTTAATGTTGCCGTCAATGCAAAACGTGCGGGGGCAAAAGCAGGTTTTATCGGTCGAGTAGGGAAAGATCCCGTGGGGAATTATTTGAAAAAATATGCTTCCAAAGAGAATTTAGATTTGTGCGAAATTCAGACAGATAAGATTCGTAATACTACACTTGCCTTTGTAACTTTGCAAAATGGCGAGAGAAATTTCGGATTTTTTCGTCACGATACAGCTGATTTTCATATCGATATAACGTCTCCTGTTTTTGAAAACTTGGAAAAGGCAGACATCGTTCATTTAGGTTCTTTAATGCTGAATGAGGAAAAGGGACGCATTTTTGCACAGAAGATTGTTGAGAAAGTTCATCAGGCAGGAAAACTTTTAAGCTTTGATGTTAACTTTCGTTCGGATTTGTATTCTGATTTTGAGGAAGCGAAGAATATTTATTTGCGGTATATCGAAGAGGCGGATATACTGAAATTCTCGGAAGATGAATTGGAGCTGTTTACAAGGGAAAAAGATATTGAAAAAGGGGCTGAAATTCTGAATAAAAAGAGTGGTTTGCTTCTTATTACGATGGGCGGTAAAGGAAGCTATTATCAAATCGGCAAGCTGCACGGATTTGTAGAGACGGTATCGGTCAAGCCCGTGGATACGACAGGGGCGGGCGATGCATTTTATGGTACTGCTTTAGCAGGATTAGATGGCAAAAAGTTAGAGAAATTATCTGAAGAAGAACTCAGAAGTATTCTTTCTCAAGCAAATATAGCGGGCGCAGCCGCTACGCAACATAAAGGGGCGCTTGCTTCGAGATAACATATTTGAAAAGCTCAGGAAAACCTTTGAAAACAGCATAAAAAGAGTTGCTTTTTTTGCTCGGATAGTATATAATACTAACGATGCAGAGATGGCGGAGCGGTCGAACGCGCACGATTCGAAATCGTGTTATGCAGGAATGTATACAAGGGTTCAAATCCCTTTCTCTGCGCCATAAGACAAAAGGGTTTCCGCCGTTTTACGGAAGCCCTTTTTTTACGCTTTTTTGAGTCGTTCGATTTTTTTAAGATGAGGCTACTTTTTATATGGCTTTTAGGAGTTGTTATCCGCTTAATGGATAAGTAATAAGTGAGATAAGGAAAAAGTATGAGTAAAATTGAAAGATATGATGTAAATGAAGATTGGGTGCATAGCGGAATTATAAAAGCGGGCGATTATTGTTTTTTGAATTATTGCGTCGGGAATGTCGGAAGGTCTGTCGAAGAACAGATAAACGGTGCATTTGACGAAATGGAAAAAAGATTACGACTAGTAGGGCTTACTTTGGAAAATGTTGTTCAGATGGACTGCCTGTTCAGAGATATTTGGAATATTCCTGTTATGGAGAAAGTTATAAAGGAGAGATTTCATGGTAAATATCCGGCGCGTAAATCCATTCAAACGGAGTTTGCTCATACAGGAGGTGTAAGGGGATTATTGTTTCAGGTAGACGCGATTGCGTATTGCGGGTGATTTTTGCCGAAGCAGATTTATGTCTTTGAAAATAATATATATTTTATAGGTGAAAAAAGCAGACTATACGGCCTGCTTTTTCTGCTTAATTATGACGGAATATCACCAAGACGAAATATATTCAAGGAGGTGACGGAATAATTAAAAGTATCTCCTGAGGAAACAATAGATAGAGTAGAAGGTACGGAAGATACGTTTACGATTCCCGAAAGTGATTGCACTTCGTCGTCCGTTGCGGCGGTAAAAATGCTCGTTACCTCTGAACCCGGCACGTTGGCACCGTTGAATCTGAGAAATAAAGAGTTTGATGCCGGAATAGTAATGCCCAATCCGGGCGTCGCCGTCCCTTTATAAAATACATAATATACTCCCGGTTGCGTAATTATGAAATCGGAAGTATTCAGAGTATGGCTGATAGCCGTTCCATTTTGAGTCCCGTTTCTGTCAAATACCAAAGGGGAGCCATTTGTGACAGGCGCAGTGGGGGTTGAATAAGCCGTTATCGATTCTACGTTTGTCGACGTTCCGGCTGGTCCCTGCGGCCCTGCCGGACCCCGTGCTCCCGTAGGTCCTTGGGGACCCGCAGGGCCTGGCGGTCCTATTTCTCCTCGAGGACCAATTCTTTCGTTTATGATAATTGTTTCCTTATGGTAGCAGGAAGGGACACATTGATTGTTATAAAATTCGCTCATTTATACCTCGGATAAATTTCAATTGATAGTAGGTTGCCAAAAAACGATTTATTATATAATATGAAAAACTAAATGTATTTTGTTAGCGAATAAAATAGGCTGTTATAAGAAAAATTTATTTTGAATCTTTCGCTATATATTAGAAGAATAGTTCTTAAATGTTAATAGAGAAAAGAGTTGTAAGATTAGAAATTGTTTATAGTTATTTGTCTTTTCGAAGTCTTTCGAATCTACAAAATAAATCATCAAAAGTCACAATATTATTACTAAATATAATTGAAAGAAAATATGAAAATGAAATAGAATAAAAAGTTTTACAAAAAAATATGTGAAATGTTTACAAATACGAAAAATCGTGCTATAATAGAAACATGTATATAGCTGATTTACACATTCATTCAAAATATTCTAGAGCAACCAGCAAAAATGGAGACATTCCCAATCTTGATTTATGGGCGAGAAGAAAGGGTATAGAGCTAGTAGGTACGGGCGACTTTACTCATCCTGCATGGCGGGAAGAAATGGCGGAAACTCTGGAACCTGCGGAAGAAGGACTGTATCGTATAAAGGAAGAAAAAAAATTAAAAGATTTTTGCAATTTTCCTATAACGCCCCGTTTTGTAATTTCAGGTGAAATCAGTTGTATTTATAATCAGGACGGAAAAGTAAGAAAAGTACATAATGTCATTCTTCTGCCTTCTCTCGATGCGGCAGAACGGCTTTCTCTGAAATTGGAAACAATAGGAAATATTCATTCGGACGGTCGGCCTATTTTGGGATTATCTTCCAAAGATTTGCTTGCGATTACCTTGGAGGTATGTCCGGAGGCTGTTTTTATTCCGGCCCATATTTGGACTCCGCATTTTTCTCTTTTTGGAGCATTTTCCGGCTTTGATAGTTTAGAAGAATGTTTCGGAGATTTATCCGGACAGATTCATGCTTTAGAAACAGGACTTTCCTCCGATCCTCTCATGAACAGACGCGTGGCCTTACTTGATGGTTATACGATGGTTTCTAATTCCGATGCACATTCTCCCGCCAAATTAGGTAGAGAAAGCAATTTAATTGATGCGGATTTATCTTATCCGGCTCTGAAACATGCTTTGGAAACAGGAGAAGGCTTTGGAGGAACAATTGAGTTTTTCCCCGAAGAAGGGAAATATCATTTAGACGGTCATAGAGCGTGTCATCTTCGCCTTACTCCGGAAGAAACGAAAAAATACGGCGGAAAGTGTCCCGTATGCGGGAAAAAGATCACCATCGGAGTGCTAAATCGTCTGGAACAACTTGCTGTCAGAGACGAAAATTATGTGCCGGAAAAATCAAAACCTTTCGAACACCTTATGCCTTTGCCGGAAGTGATTGCCGCGTCATTAGGGATATCGGCGGAAGGAGACAAAGTCGAACGCATTTATAGAAAGCTTCTTTTGAATCTCGGCTCCGAAGCAGAAATTCTTCGCCGCATTTCGCTGAGTGATGTTTCCGTTGTAGGCGGAGAACGCATTGCCGAAGGGATTGGTCGGCTACGTAGCGGTAAGGTGATAAAAATGGCGGGATACGACGGTGAATACGGCAAAATTTCCCTGTTTACGCCCGAAGAACTCAGGACAACGAGAGGGCAGATGTCTTTTTTGGATGAAATTCCCATAAAGGCGTCCGAGGAAATCAAACTGAAAAAAACGGACGTAAAATTCAAATGCATAGAACAAAAAGAAGAAAAGAAATCCCGTTCGGAGAATAAGCAACGCGAAATTAATTCTGCACAATCTACAGCCATAGACAGCCGCGCGCGAGTTACGGCCGTAATAGCAGGGCCCGGAACGGGAAAAACGTTCACTTTAGTGGAACGTATCGTTCGGTTAGTCGAAAGCGGTGTAAAGCCGGAGGAGATTACCGCTGTAACCTTTACGGTCCGTGCGGCGGCTGAAATGCGAGAGAGACTCTCTGCAAGACTAAAAAAGGCTGCTAAAAAAATTACAGTCGGAACGTTCCATTCTATTTGCTTTTCTTTTTTGAAAGAAGATTTTTCGCTCGCAAGTCGTTCATTTTCGTTAAAACTTGCCAGCGAAATTATTTCTGAGTTTGGAGTAAAACTTTCTCCTCAAAAGTTTCTCAACAATGTTTCGGCTTTTAAAAATGGAAAAAAGACCGAAGCAACGGCAGCGATTGAAGAATATAATGATAGACTGAAAAAATCTGGAAATCTAGATTTCGATGATCTCATTTTTGAGGCACTTGATCGGAAGATTACAGGAAAACAATTTCGATATCTGCATGTAGATGAATTTCAGGATGTCAATCCCGCACAATATGAACTAATTCGTCAATGGATTGGAGAAGATGGGTATTTGTTTGCGATCGGCGATCCCGATCAGGCAATTTATTCCTTCCGTGGAGCCGCTTCCGATTGTTTTTCCCGATTGACGGCGGACTATCCCGAAACGGCAATCGTGCGATTGACACAAAATTATCGCTCAACCCCGGAAATTTTAAGCGGAGCATTGCATGTCATTGCTCATAATCGAGGCGAAAGGACTCTTTCTGCCAATCATTTGTCGGGCACGCCTGTACGTTTGGTCGATTGTGCATCAGAGCTTTCGGAGGGGATTTTTATAGCAAAAGAAATCGCCCGAATGACGGGCGGACTTGATATGCTGGGAAAAGGACGCGACGAAAAACTCCGTTCCTTTGGAGAGATTGCTGTATTGGCTCGAACCCATCGTCAACTTTCTTTGATTGAACGTTGCTTACGGCACGACGATATTCCGTGCGTTACTTCGGGAAAGACTGAATTTTTGGAAGCTCCCGTGGTTTGCGGAACATTGAATTTCTTTGCGGCGCTCATTTCTCCCGGTAAAACTTTGGAATTAACGGCTGCGGAATTTTTGGGAGGTAGAGAAAACTTCGAGCAGGCAAAAGAAAAATTCGCTTCTCTTTTAAGCGGACGGCCAAGAAAAATTCTCACTCGATGGCGAGAATATATGCACATTGATTCCATAGATTTTGAAGCCCTGATACGGGCAGCTCATTACGCGGAAATGTCCGAATTTCTTGAAGCTATGCAATGGGGAGAGGAGGGCGATGTCCTTCTTTCCGACGAAAAAAGCTCTGAAACTTTATCCGGTGCCGTTCGGCTTACGACGCTGCATGGTTCAAAGGGATTGGAATTTCCCGTCGTATTTTTGTGCGGACTGACACAGAAGGTTTTGCCGTTTGTTTCGGGGAAGGAAATGAATGAGGAAGAGGAGCGCCGTCTCTTTTATGTGGGAATGACCCGTGCGATAGAAGAGCTTATTCTTACCTCTTATGGCGAGCCATCGCCCTTTCTCAATGAATTATCGCCCGAAATACAGAGGGAAAGAGCTTTGGAAAAGAAAATGGCACAACAACTTTCGCTCTTTTGAATAAGAAAAGCGCTCCGAATTATTTCGGAGCGCTTTTCTTATTCAAATATTTTCTACATTTATTAAGCTGGAATTTCCGCTTTTTCCGTTCGGAGTACCGCCCGTAATGACAATAGTATCTCCCTTTTTGACCATGCCGCTTTTCAAAGCCGCTAATTTAGCAAAATAGAAAAGAATATCCACGGAAGAATATTCATCTGCCATAGCGGGTTGAACGCCCCAGCTGAGAGCGAGCTGACGATAGGCTCGTTCGTCCGTCGTCAAGCCGATAATGGGAATAAGAGGGCGGAAGCGCGAAACCATTCTCGCCGTAGCGCCCGTGCGCGTACAAACGACAATAGCCTTTGCCTTCAAATCCTTTGCCAAAGTACAAGCAGAATGAGAAAGAGCTTCGGAAGAACTTTTAATAGCGTAATTATCTATTGTCTGAATATAATCTATGTTGTTTTCGGCTCGTTCGACAATTTTTGCCATTGCCGCGACGGATTCGACGGGGAAAGCACCTGCAGCAGTTTCTCCCGAAAGCATGACGGCGGAGGTACCGTCATATACGGCGTTCGCCACGTCGGAAATTTCGGCCCGCGTCGGACGGGGATTGTGAATCATCGATTCCAGCATTTCCGTTGCCGTAATCACGCGTTTGCCGTAAATACGGCAATTGCTGATCATACTTTTCTGAATATCGGGAAGCTCTTCATAGGGAATCTCTACTCCGAGATCGCCGCGGGCGACCATAATTCCGTCCGATACCTTCATAATTTCTTCCAAATGCTTCACGCCTGCCCGATTTTCAATTTTTGCGATGATATCGATGTGATTTCCGCCGTGTTCATTCAGAAAATTTCTGACGTCTAAAACGTCCTGCGCCTTTGAAACGAAAGAAAGTGCAACAAAATCCACACCCTGTTCGATCCCGAAAAGCAAGTCGTCTTTATCCTGTTCTGAAAGAAATGTTAAATGCAATTCTTTATCCGGAAAAAACATGGATTTACGATTAGAAAGTTCTCCCCCGACCTCGACGTTACAAACGACATCGGTCGCCGAAGTCTCTTTTACCCTAAATACCATGAGTCCGTTGTTGAGCAGAATTTTATCTCCGGGACGCATTTCTTTGGCGAGGTCGGAATAAGATACGCCGACTTTGTTTTCATCTCCTATAATATCCTCAGAGGTAAAGCGAAAGGTTGAGCCCTCTTTTAAGGAAACTTTTCCGTTTTTGAAAGTCTTTATTCTGAATTCCGGACCTTTCGTGTCCAACATAATGGGAAGCGGAATCTTTTTTTCGTTTCTTACTTCCTTTACCGTTTGAATTTTCTTTGCGTGATCCGCATGCGTACCGTGGGAAAAATTCAGCCGAACCACGTTCATTCCTGCATCTGCCATGGCGGAAATAATTTCTTTCGTGTCACTTGAAGGTCCCAAAGTACAAACAATTTTTGTCTTTTTCATATCCGATTTATCCTTAAAAAAATTTCTATCTATATTTTACTATTTTTTCGCTGAAAAAGCAATACTTTTTTTGCAAGATATGCTATAATATATTAGGATTTGAGTTTGTTATACGGTCGCGGGGTTTTTTAAGACCATGAGGAAAGTCCGAGCAGTATAGGAC
>CAKXBD010000024.1 GCA_934871445.1 uncultured bacterium
GTATGGCGGAATACTATTCCGCCGAACTTTCGCAAAAAATAAAACGCGGTATAGCCATATCCGCGTCGAAATGCAAATATTTTGGCGGGAGCGTTCCCCTCGGTTACAAGGTGGACGAACAAAAGAATTTTATCGTCAACGAGGAAACCGCGCCACTTGTCAAAACTATATTTGAAATGTTTGTCGGCGGCAGAACGTATGCCGATATTATCCGCTTTCTGAACGAACGCGGCATAAAAACATCGCAGGGCGGCTTGTGGAACAAAAGCAGTTTTCACCGCATATTCAGCAACCGCCGTTATTTAGGAAAATATATCTATCACGGCGAAGAGATTGACGGCGGTATGCCGCAACTCATCGACGACGAACTTTTTGCCGAGGCGCAAAAGGTGTTAGCCAAATACGCCGCCGCACCGTCCCGCGGCAAAGCCAAAGTCGAATATTTGTTGTCGGATAAAATGATATGCGGGCATTGCGGCAACAAAATGACGGGCATAAGCTCAACGAGCAAAAGCAAAAAGATACATCACTATTATAAATGTACGGGTAACAATAAGGGCATTTGCAAAAAGCGGACTGTCCGCAAACAGTTTATCGAAGATGAGGTCGTCGCCGCCATAGTGGGCGAACACGGCGTTTTGACCAACGAATTTATAGATATGGTAGCCGCTGAAACCTATTTGCTTATTCAGTCGGAGCAGAACGACACCGAGATAAGACGGCTTGAAAATCTTGTCGCGGAAAACCAAAAGGCGATAAACAACTTAATGCAGGCGTTAATGCTCGGCAAGATTGCCGACACCATTTTGGCGCAAATTGAAAAGTTAGAGAACGAAAACAAGGAACTGCAAGACACAATCGCCAACGAAAAGGCAATGCAGATAAATTACAGTTATGCCGATATTCGCAAATGGCTGTCGCATTTCCGAACGCTTGACTATTCCAAGACCAAGAACCGCAAAGACCTGATAGACACGTTCATTTATAAAGTGATACTGTACGACGATAAAATGAAAGTGCTGTTCCACCTTAAAGGCGGGCAACAGGGTGAACTGCTCTTAAATCTGATATTCCCCGATTATCCCGACGGACACGGCGACGGCGGCGAGAACGCCAAAAAAATGCCCGAAAATGAAAAAGAAACCGACAAAGCGGTTTCTAATTCTGACATAAACGCAGAGTGTGCGTATACGTCGCGTTTGGTGGAGGTGGTGAGAGTCGAACTCACGTCTTACTCGGCTGCCAAAAAACTTTCTACATACTTAGTTTATCTTTTTTTCTTAAAAACCGCAACGCGGATAAACACGCTTTACGTTTCGCAGGAAGCTGAATAATCTCGGCAAACACTTCCCGATTCCTCCGAGATTTTTCCGTCTCTTTGACGCCGCACCCCCGACCGACGGATAAATCGGGCGCGACGTTCGTTATAAAATAACGAGTTTACGCAGCAAGTGCGTAATTTGCATTGTTATCTGCATTTAAATTTAGGCGGAATGTTTTTTATGCGGGCACTCCGTCCGCAGTATGCTTATTCTTTCGCTCACCGGCAATCGAATCCGGTGCACCCCCGCGGGGAAGGAAACAAAAGATACCTTTTATTCCCTTGCCAATATTATTATACACGTTTTTCCTTGAAATGTAAACACTTTTCAGGCTTTTTTCTTACGGTGAACCATCTTTTTGACGGAAGTATGATGTTCTTCTCCCGAAAGGAGACGCATAATATTCTTTCTATGAGCCACCCAAGTCAAAATATTGATTGCCAGAATCAGCATAAACAATATGATGACATAAGGATTAGACGGTTCTGAGCGATAGCGCAAAAAGAAGATGACACCCTGCCAAAGGCCAAACCCCGCGACACCGATTAAGGAGCCCATAGAACCCCATTCCGTCGCCACGATATAAAAGGCGATCAGCCAAAATGCCGCAAAACCTATGAGCAAAAACCAAGGATTTTCGCAGCCGAGATTGATCCAAAAAAGTCCCAGCGTAGATGCGATCCCCTTTCCGCCCTTGAATTTCATAGTAGCGGGAAAAATATGTCCGATAATCACCCATACCCCGCAGAAATAGCGGGTAAAGTCGGAAACGAGAACGTTCGTCCCTGCAAAACAATATCTCCGATACACGAAATAACTGATCAGCGCAGGAATACCGCCCTTGAAAGCGTCACAAAAAAAGGTGATAATTCCCACTTTCAGCCCGAACTCGCGGGTCATGTTCATTGTACCGGGATTGCCGCTTCCGATTTTTGTAATATCCTTATGCTTGAACCGTGCAATCGTTTTTGCGAAATTGAAACAGCCGATAAAATAGCAGACGACGGCGATAATGACAAACTCATACCACCTTTCCGAAAAGGCCCACTCCATAGCCGCTCTCCTTTAAGCTTCTTCCTTTTTTTCGCGCGGAATAATCTTTATCGGCGTTCCCGAAAAATCGTAAGCCGCGCGGATCGTGTTTTCGAGATATCTCTCATAAGAAAAATGCAGCAGTCCTTCGTCATTGACGAACAGAACAAAGGTCGGCGGACAGACGCCCACCTGAGAGGAAAAATATACCTTCATGCGGCGGCCGAGATAGGAAGGCGGCTCGTTGAGCCGCACGGCGTCGCCGATCAAATCATTGAGCGCCCCCGTGGGAATTCTGAATGTAGCATGCGCGTATACTTCCTCCGCCACCCGAAGAATTTTATCTACCCGCTGCCCCGTCTTGGCAGAAATATACACGGACTTATAGTAATTCATAAATTTTAAGTCCTGCGCCAACTTTTCCTCAAATTTATTGACGGTATGCGTATCCTTCTCGATTAAGTCCCATTTATTCATGAGAATGACGGAGGGCTTTCCCTGCTCGTGCACATAGCCGATAATTTTTACGTCCTGCTCGGTCAATCCCTCCGAACTGTCCACCACCAAAAGACAGACGTCGCTGCGCCGCACGGCGTCGAAGGCGCGCATATTACTGTAATATTCCACGCTGTCGTCCACATTCTTTTTCTTGCGGATTCCCGCCGTATCGATGAGCGTATACTTCTTTCCGTCCCGCTCGAACAGCGTATCGATAGCGTCCCGCGTCGTCCCCGCCATAGGCGTGACGATGCTGCGCTCCGCCCCCAAAAGTCTGTTCACCAAGCTGGATTTTCCCGCATTGGGCTTACCCACCACGGCAATTTTTAAGGACTCCACGGGTTCCGAAGTATTTTCGGGAAAAAGAGAAACCGCCTCATCGAGAACGTCCCCGATTCCCTGCGAATGTTCCGCGGAAACCGCAAACGGCTCTCCGAGTCCGAGAGAGTAAAATTCAAATATCTTATCGGGGGAATACTCATCGATTTTATTGACGACGAGAATCACGGGCTTTTTGCTGCGGCGGAGAATATCCGCCACATCGTAATCGGAAGGCGTAAGCCCCTCCCGTCCGTCCGTGAGGAACAAAATGACGTCCGCCGTATCGATGGCGACGTCCGCCTGCTTTGCGATTTCCTTCCACATCACGTCGTCCGATTTGAGCTCGATACCGCCCGTATCCACCATCGTGAAATGCTTGCCCCGCCATTCCCCGTCTGCATACAGCCTGTCGCGCGTGACACCCGGACGGTTTTCCGTAATGGAAATTTTCCGTCCCGCCACCTTATTGAAAAATGTACTTTTTCCCACATTGGGCCGCCCCACAAGGGCAATCAGAGGGTTCGCCATAACTTCTCCTTTGTTTTACCAAATTATTATACCGTTTTTTGCGCCTTTTGTAAAGAAAAAAAGCGGCAATTCCCGAAAGAATCCCGCTTTTCCCTTGTTTTTTCGGATACTCAAAACGCCTTTATGACGCCGAATACGCAGCCGAGCACATAAACCGCAAGCGCAATCCAAAAAATAATGCGCCAAGCAATCTTTTTGCCGCGCGTATAATCATAGGCGGGGATCCCGATCCCTACGAGCATGCACAGATTTGCAATTAAATCGAGAATAGATTGTACCTGACCCGAGAATAACTTTCCGAACAGGAACAGAAACGCCGCGACAACGAGCGCGAAATAGCTGCACGCACGGAGCAGCCAACCCTTTCCCGTCGTAGTCGTTCTTCTGGTCGTCGTAGTCGTCGTTTTCTTTGTTGCCATAGCTATGTACCTCCTTAAATTTTTATGTTATGAACATTTTTCCGCTTTACGGGAAAAATAATCACCGAATTTATCTGTTATCAGTCCGAAGTTCCCCGCGTTATTCCGAAAAGAAAACGCTGTCTTTTTCTTCCGACGTCGCCCGCACTATTCCGAGAGGAATATGCCTTCTTCGCCGTCTGTTTCCATAAAGCGGACAAACACTTTTTCCTTTTTTGACGTTGGAATGTTTTTGCCGATAAAGTCCGCCCGAAACGGCAGTTCCCTGTGTCCTCTGTCCACTACTTCGAGAAGCTGTATTTTTCTTGCTCTGCCCATCGTGCTGCAAAGGGTCATGACCGCCGAAATCGCCGCCCGCACCGTCCGTCCCGTGAACAGAACGTCGTCGCACAGGACAAGCGTTTTTCCCTTTGTCTCGAAATCGATTCTCGTTCCCTTTACCACTGCGTCACAGCTCAAAATATCGTCGCGGTAGAGCGTGATGTCGAGAATCCCCATGGGCAGAGTGACGCCCTCCGATTCTGCGATATAACGGCGGATACGCTCGGCGACGATGACGCCGCGGGTACGGATTCCGATGAGAGCCACATTATCCAAGCCGTCGTTCTTCTCTTCAATTTCGTGAGAAAGTCTTTTCAAAGCGCGTTCCAATGCGGCGGCGTCCAAGATTTTTTTCATATAGTTACTCCGTATTGCCTGCCCAGCTTATCGAGCAGACTTTGAAAATAATCGGGCAGAGGCGCGGTAAATTCCATGCGCTCGCCCGTCGTCGGGTGCGTCAAAATCAGTTTATAGGCGTGCAGAAGCTGTCCCTTCAAATCGAATTTCTGTCGATGAAAACCATAGAGCGGGTCACCCACGACGGGATGACCGATATATTTTGCATGTACGCGGATCTGATGCGTCCGCCCTGTCTGCAAGGTAAACCGACAAAGCGTATAATCCGAACCGTAGCGCGCAGTCACCTCATAGTCGGTAATCGCCGTTTTTCCCCGTCCGTCAGGCAGAACCGCCATTTTGAGACGGTCGGAAGGACTCCTTCCTATATCGGTGACGATCCGCCCCGAATCCGTCTTGACGGAACCTTCAAGGAGCGCCAAATAAATGCGGTGACAGGTTTTTTCGGCAATCTGTTTGGCGAGGGAAACATGCGCCTTGTCATTTTTTGCGACGACCAAAAGTCCCGAAGTGTCCTTGTCTATTCTATGCACGATTCCCGGCCGCAATACCCCGCCGATTCCGCTTAACGAGTCGAGCGCATACAAGAGCGCGTTGACGAGCGTGCCCTCCGTATTTCCGTTGCCGATATGCACCGTCATGCCCTGCGGCTTATTGACGACGGCGAAATCAGCGTCCTGATAGAGAATATCCAAGGGAATATTTTCCGGCTTTACCGAATATTCTTTGACCTCGGGAATTTCCACCGCCACTTCGTCGCCGGGGCGAATTTCCGCGCCCGCTTTCGCGATTTTCCCGTTTGACGCAACTCTGCCTTCGTCAATCAGCTTTTTGATGCGGGAACGGGTGAACTCCTCCATACGCTCGCTCAAAAATACGTCGAGCCGTTTATAATTTTCCTCTGTGACAAAAAAACGTCTGTCCATTTTCAGTCTTTTTCCGCGGCAAAGCTCTCGTCCGCCTGCATTTCTTCTTCGGCTTTTTTCATCGCCTTATATTTCCCTACGGGCAGCAGCGCGTCCTTGTCGAAGAACAGGAAAGAGAGCACCAGCATAATCGCGCCCGCCGTAATAAAGAAATCCGCAAAATTACAGACGGCAAACCCAAAACGGCTGACGTCCACCATGTCCCGCACGCCGAGCGTGCCCGACGGCTCCCAAACCCTATAATAAACTCTGTCGATTAAATTCCCCACGCCGCCCGCGACGATAAACACGAAAGCGGTACGGATAAAGGAACGTTTTTTATCAACCTTGAAATAGAAAATCGTAATCGCGAGCATCATGACGGCAGTCGCCGCAATGACCGCGATTTTGACCGCGGGAGAAGCATCGTCTCCCAAACCGTAGGAAATGCCGCGGTTATAGACGATACGAATTTCCAGCCACCCTTCCACGATGGGGATAGAATCGGAAGGTTTGAGATAAGCGGCGGCAGCCGCTTTGGTAATCTGGTCTATAAAAATCAAAACGGCGAACAGCAAAATTCCCCAAAGGCAGGAATATTTCACCCCCGTCGATTTTTTCTCGCCTTGTCCGTGCATACTCTTTTTCTGAGCGGTATCTTTCATGCTCACTCCTTAATATCAATCGTCCGAAAGTCCGAGCGTTTCCAGGACTTCCTTCAAGTCCCACTCCCCGTCCGCAGGCAGGGACGGTTCCTCGGAAAAAGTTAATTCCGTATGTATTTCCGAGGCTTCTTCCGAAGAAAGCCCCGAAGAAATTTCGTCGAGTATTTCCGACCGTTCCGCAGCATCTTCCTCGTTCGGGGACAAAAGAGCTTTTAAGCGCCTCTCAAACGCCTTAAAACGCGATCCGACTGCCTCGTCGGGATAAGATGCGCGAACGTCGTCCAAGAGCCTCTGAGCCTTTTCCGCGGCCTGTAAAGCCATGGCCCTTTGCGAAGCGAAATAGGCTTCCGTTTCTTCCTGCATTTCCTCGCGTTTTTCGCTCGCGGCGATCATCGCGTCGGAAATGTATTGCTTCTGCGCCCTTAGGACGGAAATTTCCGCCGAAAGGCGGCGGTTTTCCTCCTTCAACTCCGCCAAAGCGGCTTGTAAATCTTTCAGCCGTCCGTCGTATTCCTCCGAAAGTGCGGAAATTTCCCGCTCGTGGCGGCGCGCGGAATACAGCTTCATTATTCCTTCTCCCCGCCCGTTCCGCCGCGGATTTCGTCCAGCATACGGCTTTTCAGTGCGTGCAGTTTTTCGGAGAGGTCTACCTTATAGAGCTGTGGCATGTCGAGGCGGAGATATTCTTCCCAGAATTTGGACAGTTCCGCTTTGGAAAAAGCCTGCACGTCCATGAGGGAAGGAAAACGATAGACGAGCTTTCCCTTTTCCACGACCGTATGCAAGAGAGGCTCCGCGCGGAAGTTTCTGACCGTGGTCCGCTTCCATGTTTCGAGCGGATGGAAAATCGTGAGCGGTTTGCTTTCGTCGATACGTTCGTCCCGCATGGTAATCAGGTCGGCAATCGCCATTCCGCTTTCTTTATCGTACAGGCGGAAAAGATTTTTGAAGGAAGGATTGGTAATTTTCGCCGCGTTGTCGGAGAGCTTGATTTTCGGAATCATCTTTCCGTCCCTGAACACCGCCGCGAGCTTATATACTCCGCCCAGCGCGGGCATCTCCTCCGACGTGATGAGCTTCGTCCCCACTCCCCAAAGGTCTATCTTTGCGCCCTGCTGCATGAGCGAAGAAATCGAATATTCGTCGAGGTCGCCCGAAGCGCAGATAATCGCATCGGGAAAGCCCGCTTCATCCAGCATTTTTCTCGCCTTTTTAGAGAGATAAGCAAAGTCGCCGCTGTCGAGACGTATACCGCGGGGACGGTGCCCCTCCGCCGCAAGCTCCTTAAATACCTTTATCGCATTGGGAACGCCGCTTCTGAGCGTGTCATAGGTATCGACGAGGAGCAGGCAATTATCGGGATAGCTTTTCGCATAGGCTTTGAAAGCCTCGTATTCACTGTCGAAATCCATCACCCAGCTATGCGCCATGGTGCCGGAAACGGGAACGCCGAACATCTGTCCCGCGAGGACGTTGGACGTCGAAGAGCAGCCGCCGATGACCGCCGCCCGCGCGCCGTAAATGCCCGCGTCGGGCGCTTGGGCGCGGCGCAGGCCGAATTCCATCACAGCGCCTTTTCCCGCCGCTCGGCATATTTTGGAAGACTTCGTCGCAATCAACGTTTGATGATTAATAATATTGAGCAACGCCGTCTCTGCAAACTGCGCCTGAATGAGCGGCGCTTTCACGGTCAGAATGGGTTCGCCGGGAAAGACGGGCTCTCCTTCCCTTACCGCATACACGTCGCCCGTAAAGCGCATGTTTTCGAGATAGGCGAGGAAATCTTCGCCAAACAGCCCCAAAGAACGGAGATACGCCATATCCTCCGCGGAAAAGCGCCAGTTGAGGAGATATTCCATCGCCTGTTCCAACCCCGCCGCAAGCGAATAGGTTATAAGTTTATTCTGCCGAAAAAAAATATCGAATACCGCTTCTTCCTCGTGCTTCTTGTGCTTATAGAAGCCATAGGCCATGGTGAGCTCGTAAAGGTCGGTCAAAAGGGTAAGATTTCTCATTTTATTCCTCGTCCGCCCCCTTTCCGTCCTTTTTACCATTTTCGCGGCTTTCGTCGTTTTCCCCGCGCTCTTGCTCTTCGTCGTTTTCTTCCGGTGCCTCTCCCCCTTCCGGCGCGGGTTTTACGTAATTTTCGGGGAAAATTTTACACATCATGTTGATTTTCGTCAGATATGCGACTTCCTTTTTGTTATCCTTGATATAGGCAGTAATGCCGTAAGGATCGCCGACGGCCGAACCGATATATTTTCCTTCCTTTTTCTTGTTGAGATACAACAGCGTGAGCAACAACGCGATGCCCGCGAACAGCATAAGGAGCGAGAAAACAAAAGACCACTGCACTTTATCGCCCAAAATATACGACGGGTCGCGCAGGGGCTCCATAATCGAGCGAACGAGTCCGTAATTGATAAAATAAAAAGCGACGTTCAGACCGTTAGGTTTTTTGGGATTTTTCCATGCGTGAACGAACAGGAGAATTGCAACGACAAGATTGATGAAACTTTCATAGAAAAAGAAAGCATAGTGCCACGTCCCGCCGGAAATATCGCTGCTTCCGCCGAAAATTTTCTCAAAAGTGAGGATAAAGGTCTGTAAGCAGCTTCCGCCGTCCGTCTTATTGATATAGACAGCAAACGGGAAGAACTGCAAGGCCTCGTTAGTAACCTCTGCTCCGTAAACCTCCTGATTGGCGAAATTGCCCCAACGCCCGATAGCCTGTGCGAGCAAGAGCCCCACTACGATACAGTCCGCCGCGCGGAAGAAATTGACCTTCTTGAAATAGCTGACCGCGAGCACGCTGATCGTACCGCCCAAGATACCTCCGATAATGGAAAGCCCCCCCTCGCGAATGGAATCCATAGAAAACCAATCCTTCAAGGGCAGACCGTCGGTAATGCAGTAAAAGAGACGGGTAGTAATGAGCGCTACGGGCAAGGTAACGCAAAAATAGGTCAGAAACAAATCCGAGGACATATTTCTGCGCTTAAAGAGCAGCGAAATGACAAAAAACGCCGCAATCATACCGCATACGATAATGATCGCGTATGCGTAAATTTTGAATCCGAAAATGGAGATTCCGGGATTCTCGTACTGCAAAAGAGCGTCAAGCATATAGCTCTCTCCTTGTATTTTCGATGTCGTTTCTATTATTATACCACAATAAAAAAAAATCGTCAAGGACTGCCTGACGATTTTTCAGCTTTTCCGGAAGTTGTTACAATTTACGAAATATTGATTTTTAACGGCTTAATTTTATTGACCAAGGGAACGAGGGAGAACAGCAAAGCAAAATTGACCAAGCTATTCCAAATCTGACCGGCAATAAACAGACGGTAAAAGACGTATGTAAAATAGCTGACTCCCGAACTGAACTTCTGAGTAATATATTCGATTGCCGCCGAAGTAAAGCCCGTTTCTTTAAAATAGAGATAAAAACCGGTAGTATTGATGCCTATCGTACATACAAAAAAAGAAAGTATGCAAACAAGAGTCAGCTTCACATACAATGCGCCGCGGAATTTCCACCTCGCCGCATTGAATACGAGCCCTGCAAGAAAAGCAATCATGCCCGTAGACAATCCCACCCACGGCATATACATGAGACCCCAGTTATTATAGACATATCCGATAAGGTCACCGACGTAACACGCTGCGAGGCCGCAGACGGGACCGAGCACGATTCCCGAAAGAGCGGATACGACAATCGTAATGGAGAACTGCACGTCAAACATTTTAAATTCGAGAAACATGCTCGTAACGACGGACAGCGCCGTCATGACCGCTATGTAAGCGATTCTCTGCCCGGCTGATTTGGATAAAATGAGCTCGGAAAAAAAGGTTCTTTTGAGGACTGTGTTTTCTGTTTTCATCATAAAATAAAAACCTCCCAAAATCGAGAGGTCCGCGAAAGATGCGGAAGTTTTTTGACGCGCCTTCCGGAAACGCGCGAAAAACTTCCCAAGGGTTCAGCGGACGCGCCACGGCACCGCAGAAAAGCTGTTGAGATTTGCTTTTCTTTCGTTCATCGACAACGTCCCGTTCGATGACACTTTACGCGCCTAAGGCTACTCTTAATCTTTGATATATTATAATCCCTTATCCGTTTTTTTGCAAGCGTTTGAACGGGCTAAAATACATAAAAGAAAAATTTTCGGAGATACTGCCTGTATGGGTTTAATTTTCATCAGAACAATCATCGTTTTTATAACGCTGCTCGTTATCATGCGGCTGATGGGAAAAAGGCAAATCGGAGAAATGCAGCCCTTCGAGCTAGTCATCACTCTCCTTATCGCCGAGCTCGCCTGCATCCCCATGTCCGATACCTCCATTCCCCTCTTATATGGCATCATCTCTATATTGACAATCTATTTCCTGCATCAAATCGTATGCCTTTTAGACCTCGGCTTTAAGTCCATGAAGGCCGTTTTGAGCGGTTCGCCCAGCATCGTCCTCAATAAACAGGGCATAGACGATACACAGCTCAAAAAAAATAATCTCGACGTGTCCGACCTCATCGAAAGCCTGCGCGGCGCAGGCTATTTTTCTCTCGACGCCGTGGATTACGCGCTCTATGAAGCAAACGGCTCCTTTTCCGCTCTGCCCAAGCCGGATTACGAAAACATGCAAAGCTCCCTGCCCGTTATTCTGATAGACGGCGGGAAATTCGATAAAAAAAATCTCGCTCTGACGAAAAAGAGCAAATCCTATTTTCTCGATATTCTTAAACAAAAGGATTGCAAGAGCGAAAAGCAAGTACTCGTAATGACCGTGGACGGAAACGGGAAAGCCTATCTGCAAAAGAAAGGAAAAAAATACGAAGTATTCGAGCTTCAATGGGAGGAAAAATTATGGTAAAAACTCTGGCGAGCATCTTTATCTCGCTGGCATTGATTATCGGTATCTCCGCCTACGACATCTACACGGTGGGAAAAACCTTCGACACGTTTACGGCGGCACTCGAAGCGCTCTACGACAAAACAGAAAACAAAACGGCTACCTATGAGGACGGAAAGGCAATCAGGACATTTTGGAAAGATAAAAAAAAGGGGCTTCACGTCTGGATTCCCCATGTCAGCATAGAAAATATCGACTATCAGCTCAACGAGGCTTTGGGATATCTCTATGAAGGAAAATACGACGACGCTCTGCCGAAAATAGAAGTGCTCATCGAAATGTCCGAAAAAATTCCCAAGTCTTATTCGTTCAGTTTCGAAAATATCTTTTAAGAAAAATTTGAAACTGTTTTTTAAGCAGAAAAGCGCCCTTTTCGGGGCGCTTTTTATCCGTTTATCAAATTCAGACATGTTGAATCTTTTTTAAGGCTTTCCCTTACGATTTTTCAAATTTTCCCTTGCGGTGGCCAACATCAATTTTATGCGGTTTTCCTGATTGACGCGGGTGGCGGACGGGTCGTAGTCGATGGGAACGATATTTTCGTCCTGATAAAGATTTTTCAAGGCCCGCACCGCGCCCTTGCCCGCAATATGATTGGGCAGGCAGCCGAACGGCTGAGCGCAGACGATATTATCCGTTCCCGTCTCCGCCAGCGCCGCCATTTCGGCGGGAATCAGCCAGCCTTCCCCCATCTTTACGCCTTGATTGATGACCTTATCGGCACAGCGGCGGAGGTGCTGGAAGTCATGCGGCGGCTCAAACGTGCCGTCCTCGACAAAAATTTTAATAATCTGCTTTTGGATATGATAAGCGTATTTATAAACGAGCGAGTAGATAAAACCCGCTTTTTTCGTCCTTCCGTAAAGTTTCGTATCATTGATATTATTTACGATGCAATACAATACGAAATCCATGAGCGCGGGGACGACGGGTTCACACCCCTCCGAAAGCAGAAATTCCTCCAAATGAGAATTTCCGAGCGGAGAATATTTGACGTAAATTTCTCCGACGATCCCCACCTTTACTTTTTCCTCGTCCGTGCGGTCGATCTGTCTGAAACGCTCGATCAGACGACGGACAATCTTTTTATATTTTTTATATGCTTTACTATCGAAAGATTTTTTGATTTCCGCAAAACATTCCTCTCGCGCCCTGTCCGTATCCCCGATATTCTTTTCATACGGCTTACACTGGTTATACAGCGTCATGAGCGTATCGCCGTAAAAAATGCCGAAAGCGAGCTGCAACAACAGGGACAAATCTATCTCGATTCCGTTCCCCTTTTCGAGTCCCGAAAAATTCAAGGACATGACGGGCACCTGCGGAAACTCCGACTTCAACGCTTTCCTGATAAGCGGAATATACTTGGATGCGCGACATCCGCCGCCCGATTGCGTAATCATTACCGCAGTGTGATTTACGTCGTATTTCCCGCTTTTCAGGGCGTCCAGATACTGTCCTATGACGCAGAGCGCGGGATAACAGGTATCGTTATGGACGTGCTTCAAGCCCTCGTCGATGACCGCGCGGGAATCGTTCTTCAAGACCTCCATGCGATAGCCGCGGCGCCCTACGATATGCTTGATAATATCGAAATGATACGGAAGCATATCGGGAACGAGTATAGTATATGTCCCCTTCATCTCGGGAGTAAATTTCGGATAATCGTCGGTATAATCCACCGTTTTTTTCTTTTCGTTTTCCTGCATTGTCTATGCCTCCAAAGAAGCGTCCGCCGCCGCGGCCTCCGCTTCGATTTCGGGACGCGCCAGATTTTCGTTCGCGGTCGTTTCCCGAGCGGCTTTCTGCTCCTCGATTGCCGCGAGCATACTGCGCAAGCGGATACGTACCACGCCGAGATTGTTGATTTCGTCTATTTTGATCTGCGTATACAGTTTACCGTTCTTTTCGAGTATGGAACGCATTTCGTCCGTCGTTATCGCGTCTATGCCGCAGCCGAAAGAGACGAGCTGAACGAGATTCATATCTTCGTTGCGGGAAACGTACTCCGCCGCGCGGTAAAGGCGCGCGTGATACGTCCATTGATTGAGCACGTTGACTTTGACGAGCGGCGCCTCCTCAAAAATGCTGTCCTCGGAAAGCACGGCGAGCTCCAGCGACGTCAAAAGTTTTCCGATTCCGTGATTGATTTCGGGGTCGGCATGATACGGACGTCCCGCAAGGACGATGATTTGCTTTCCTTCGGCGCGGGCCTTGGAGATAATCTCCCTGCCCTTTTCCCGAACGTCGGCATGATACTTTTCAAGGCGGGCAAAGCCCTCGTCCAGCGCCTCCCGAAGCTTCTTTTTCGAAAACTTATATTTCCCCAGCGCGCGGCGCAAATTACGAACCGTCGTTTCCCGCATATTGGGGTCGAGATAAGGCATGACAAAATTATCGTCGTTCAGGCGCTCGTTATTCGCTTTCAGAAGTTCCGCATAATACGCCACAACCGGACAATTATAGTGATTGACGGAATCGTGCTCGTCGATATTATAGCTCTCGCAAGGGTAGAAGATAAAATCCACCCCTTTATCCAAAAGACTCTCGATGTGCCCGTGCATGAGCTTCGCGGGATAACACGCCGTATCGCTCGCCACCGTATGCTGACCGCGGAAATATAATTCCCGTGTGCTCTTATCGCTGAGGACGACTTCAAAGCCTAAATTTTCAAAAAATCCCGCCCACAGGGGAAGCTGTTCAAACATGACGAGCTGAAAGGGCAGTCCCACGCGACCGAGCTTTTCTGTCTTTCCGTCCGACGGCGTCACGCTTTCCTGTAATCTACGGTACTTATAGGCGAACATATCCAAGGCGTCCGAGCGGAGCTTTTTTCCCGCGCCTCTTTCACACTTATTCCCCGATATGTATTTCCTGCCGTCCGCAAACGTGATAATGTTGATATTACAATTCGACGTACAGCCGTGGCAGTTTGCACAGCGAGAGGTATAGGTAAAATCGGCAAGCTCGATCGGAGAGGCGAGGGAACTCGCCGCGACGTAAGCGGGCTGCGTCTCTTTGGCGTAAAGCGCCGCTCCGAACGCGCCCATCAATCCCGCAATCGCGGGACGGATAACTTCTTTTCCCGTCTCCTTTTCAAAAGAACGGAGCACGGCGTCGTTCATGAACGTTCCGCCCTGCACGACGATATGCTCGCCGAGCTCCTCAGGCGTCTTTGCCCGAATGACTTTATAAATGGCGTTTTTGACGATGGACGACGAAAGCCCCGCGGAGATGTCCTCGACGGTAGCCCCCTCTTTCTGCGCCTGCTTGACGGAGCTGTTCATGAACACCGTACAGCGCGAACCCAATTCGACGGGATGCTTCGCAAAGAGGCCGAGCCGCGAAAAGGTTTCGATGTCCATATTCATGGCCTTGGCAAACGTCTGGATAAACGAACCGCACCCCGAAGAACAGGCTTCATTGAGCATAATAGAATCGATAGCGTGATTTTTGACCTTGAAACATTTAATATCCTGCCCGCCGATGTCGATGATGAAATCGGCCTTTGGATTGAAGTGGAGGGCGGCCTTGAAGTGCGCCACAGTCTCTACAATGCCGAAATCGGCCTTTAAGGCGGCCTTGATGAGATCCTCGCCGTATCCCGTCACCGCGGCAGCGCGGATATTGATTTTGTCCCCACCGAGCTCGTAAATTTCTTTGAGCTTCTCCACGACTATATCGAGCGGCTGGCCATTATTCGACTGATAATGAGAATATAAAATTCTACAATCCTCTGTAATGAGAATCATTTTCGTCGTCGTAGACCCGCTGTCGATTCCGAGATAGGCATCGCCGCGATAGGTATGAATATCCGCAAATTCGAGATCGCTGCGCTTATGGCGCGCAATAAACGCATCATATTCTGCACGATCCTTGAACAACGGTTCCCCGGTAACGATGTCGTCGCTATTTTTGCTGCTTTCTATTTTTCGGATAATCTCGTCCATGGACGCTTCATCCGCATTTTCCGAATAGAGTGCTGCGCCCAAAGACATGAAACAGGGCGCGTTTTCGGGAAATATCGCATGTTCGTCGTCGAGTTTCAGCGTTTCCTTGAACGCGCGACGAAGCGCCTTCAAGAAGTACAGCGGTCCACCGAGAAAGAGCACCTTTCCCTTAATCCGTCGCCCCTGCGCCAATCCCGCCACCGTCTGGTCCACCACGGCTTGAAAAATAGAAGCGGAAATATCCGATTTTGCCGCGCCTTGATTGAGCAGCGGCTGAATGTCCGACTTTGCAAATACTCCGCACCGCGAAGCGATAGGATATGTCTTTTCGGCATGCAAAGCCAATTCGTCCATTTCGGAAACCGAAATATTGAGAAGCGTCGCCATCTGGTCGATAAAGGCGCCCGTCCCGCCAGCACAGCTCCCGTTCATGCGCTGTTCGGTTCCGCCCGTCAGGAAAATAATTTTCGCGTCTTCACCGCCCAGCTCTACCGCCGCATCCGCGTCGGGATAATAATGTCGAATCGCGATAAAAGCCGCCTGTACCTCCTGAACAAAAGAAATGCCGCTCTTTTCCGCCAGCCCTAGCCCCGCGCTTCCCGTAATGGCGGCACGGAACTGCTCACCCGGAAAAAGGGAAGCAACCTTTTTCAATTCTCCTAAAACACATTCCTTGACCTTAGAAAAATGCCTCTCATAACTTTTATATAGGATTTTATTCGTATTTGGATCGATCACCGTCACTTTGACGGTCGTAGAGCCTACGTCGATCCCCAATAATCTTGACATCAAAAGCCTCTTTACTATAAAAATTTCTCGACCGGAAGAGCGGAAATTGCTCCTCCGAGTATATGCAGTAAAAATCTTCCGTCCCTTTCGGGGACGGTTATATTATATCACAAAATCGAAAAAAAATCAACCGTGGAAAAGCGAAAATTATGTTAAATTTTTACCAAAAACCATTTCTATATAATGAAAAAAAATCCCCCCTATCCTCATTTGCTGTCGATATTAAAAATTTTTTTGCGAGACATGTTTAGAATTATAATTCAAGGAAAAAATATAAACAACTTTAAAATTCTCTATAACAATTTTTTCCCAAAAACAATATAATTCTAATTCGGAATTATATTGGCTCAAATAAGGTTTATAATTCCGAAAAGTAATTAATTGGAAATCCGATATGAAAACACGAAGTCAACAATATGGAACCCATAACATCATCGGCAAAAACGTTGAGCATTTGAGGAAGGCGCGCGAAATAAAGCAAAAAGATTTTATCGCGAAGTTGCAGATAGCGGGTCTCGACATCAATCCCACAAGTTATTCAAAATTAGAAGGACAAATACGAGTAGCTACGGACAAAGAGGTTTTTATTATTGCCAAGGTGCTTCGAGTTCCGATAGAAAAATTATTTGATAATGTAGCGTTCGAATAAAAAAACTTTTCGCTTTACTGCAATTCCGATAGAGAATAAAGAGAGGTCTATTGTTTCCGATAGGCCTCTCTTTTTGTTAAAGATTTTCAAAAAGTCTAAATGTAATTCGTTATTATTTACTTGACAAGTGCATTTGCTTTGGCTTATAATATAGATAATAATCAATGTGAGGTTAGATATGGAGTTTATAGAATATACTGAAATGCTCAAAGCATTGGGCGAGAATACTCGCTTGCATATTTTTGATATGTTGCGCAACGGTACTCTTTGCGGATGTAAAATTCTTGAACAACTTAATATTACACAACCTACCCTTTCGCATCACATGAAAGTGTTATGCGACTGCGGGCTTGTAAAGGCAGAGAAAGACTGGAAATGGACATATTACACGATTGACTGCGAAAAGTTGCAGGGCTTGCTTTCCTTTTTAGGCGATACAAAATGTATGCGAGAAAAAAGATAGTCCGAAAAAATTTTTGTCTTTCATATAGATAATTGTCAATATTATAGGAGGATTTATGGAAGAAAACGAAAAGATTTTATCAAAACACAACGAAATAGAAAACGCAAGCAAGCAATCATGGTTTAAGCGTCATAAAAAATTACTGATTTTCTTTGGTGTACTTATCGGCATAGGACTTGCGATCGGAATTGCCGCAATTATTGACGGGGTACACGGCATAGAAGTATTAGGTAGCTTTATAACAGACCAGATTTTGGGTATGCAATGGCTGAACACTTTGCTCGGCATGGCGTTTACCGGAATGTTCGGCGCGGAATTTATGGCAACGCGCTGGGGTGGCGCTATACAGTTTTTTATTTACGATACAATCAAAATTATTGTATTGTTATGCTTGCTTATTTTCCTTATCTCTTATATACAGAGTTATTTCCCGCCTGAGCGTACAAAAAAAATACTTGGAAAATTTCACGGCATAGGCGCAAACGCCGTCGGCGCGTTGCTCGGAACTGTTACGCCGTTTTGTTCCTGTTCCTCTATTCCTATTTTTATGGGTTTTACAAGGGCGGGCATATCAAGCGGTGTGACTTTCAGTTTTCTTATTTCAAGCCCACTCGTCGATTTGGGCGCATTTATACTGTTGGTAAGTGTATTCGGTTTCCCGATTGCAATATCGTATGTAGTTGTTGGACTATTGCTTGCCATTGTCGGCGGAACTATCATAGAAAAAACAGGCGTCGGTAAAAATGTTCGAGATTTTTTACTTGAAGGAGATATTGCCGAAGTTGACGGCGTTGAACTGACGAGGAAAGATCGCTTGATTTATGCAAAAGACCAAATGCTATCTACTCTTAAAAAAGTTTGGATATATATTTTGATTGGTGTGGGCATAGGCGCGGCTATTCACAACTTCATTCCTACGGAATGGATACAAATGGTGCTTGGCGAGGATAAATGGTATAGTGTGCTTGTTGCAAGTATTGTCGGAGCGCCTATGTATGCGGACATTTTTGGAACAATACCTGTTGCCGAAGCGTTATTTTTCAAGGGCGTTGGTGTTGGCACGATACTTTCTTTTATGATGAGCGTTACCGCTTTGTCTTTGCCGTCAATGATTATGTTGGCAAAAGCCGTTAAGCCGAAGTTACTGTTTTGGTTTATTTTTATAGTCGTTGTCGGCATTATTACTATCGGATATATTTTTAACGCTTTGAACTTTTTATTTGTTTAGGAGGATAAAAAATGAACATTATCACATTGGGAAGTTGTTGTAAAAAATCGCAGAAGAACCATGAAAACGCAGTTTTAGCCGCAAAAAATTGCGGGATAGACGAACCCGTTGTCAATCTCGGAGATATGGCGGAAATAATGAAATACGGGGTAATGGCTACCCCTGCGCTTGTTATTGACGGCAAAGTTGTTTCAATGGGGCGTATGCTTTCCGTTGAACAAATCGAAAAACTGATTAAAGACAGATTATAAAAGGCGTTGTCCGAAAACGAAAACCTTTTTCTTTTTCATCAAATACGGAGACTTTTCAGACCAATCCGTAAGCGGTCAAAATGTTTATCTGCGCGTCAAAAATATTATGCAAAAATTTTTTTACCGCCGCATTGGTCGCATTATCTATAAACATACTGTCGTTGCTTTTCAGCATAGCGATAATGGCATTAAAATTCTGATAAATGATTTGGCAATCTTCTTCGATAGCCGTATAAGCCTCCTCCGTTCCGTAATGCTGAATTGAATACATTTCGAGAATCGTATCGTTCATTTTATGAAAAATCTCCGTTCTTCCCGAAGAAAACACTTCCGAGGTTTCATGGTTGAGGTCGCTCAAAAGCTGTATAAAACGCTGTAATTTCTCGTTTCCGACCAAATCCGTAGCCATTATAATTCCACTCCGTTCTTTTTCAAGAGCTCACGCGCTGTCTCTACGCTATCCATACCTGTCCTGTTTTTAATAGGCGCAAATTCCTTTTCCCGTTCTACTTCAAAAGGCAAAACGCTCTCCATCGGCCGAATGAGATCGACGGCTAATGTCTCAAATTTCAGTCCGTTTTCCCTTTCGGGCTTTTTTATATCTCCTCGCTCGTCCACATATTCTATCTTTTTCTTGACGATATGGACAGGGATTCGCCTATCCGCCGTCTCCTCCAATTTTGACAAGCGGAACAGGTAATTGAGAATGACTCCGTAACGATAGGAAAGCTCCCCGTTTTTTTCCCGACAGTTCGCCATTTCTTCGCTCAATTCGTAATATTCTATAATTGCCGGACACCCGTCCTCTTCGCAGAGCACTCCGACCCGCTCTTCGGGATACGCCTTTGCTACCGCTTTTGCGCCGCAGTTAACTCCGCTTAATAATGTCGCTCCTATGAAAACGGGGTCGGCGATGCGCTGCAACACGTTGTCCACCGCATAAATATTGATCCATTCTATTCCGCGCTCATGAAGTTCTTTGCATAATCCCGCACGCAACATGGAAGAAAACCAGCCGCCGTTTCCGTTGGGAGAAAGAGCGGGATAATCCTTGCTTTCCAAATAAATCTTCCCCTCAAAATCGACCGCAGGTGCCATGTCCTGCACAAAAAATTTTATTTCCGAGGCCGGATACCCGAACATATCGTGTTCCTGCCAAAAGGCTACGGTCTCTCCATGATTTTTTTCGCTCGTCATGACGTAAAGAGGAATATACGCACCACATTCCTCCACGACGTCCGTCAAATTTCTCATCTGCTGTTCAAAAATATACAGCGGGCGGGTAATCCCAATATTATAAGCTCCCTTAGGACCGTCTACGCCCAATCGGGTGCCCTGTCCGCCCGCCAAGAGCACTGCCGCCACCTTCCCGCTCCGAATCGCTTCTGCTCCCGCGGCAAAAAATTCTTCCCGCCTCTCTTTAATGTCTTTCAAAGACATTCCCTCGATGGGCCGAATATCTCTCCCCTTTCCGCTGAGATCTTCGGGATTTTTCAATACATCTTCGAAAGACCAGTCTATTTTCTCTATTCCTTCCAGCAAACGGGATCTTTCCGCGCCGTTCAGTTCTTCATAAAATCGGAGAAGCTGCTCCTGCCCCTTTTCCTTCAACAATCTTTCCGCCTGTTCGTAAGTCATAAGTTTATTCACTCTCGACGATTTTCTTATTATTGTAGCAGACTTTTTTAGTAAAATCAAGCCTTTTTGATAATTTCTCGCAAAAAAAGAAAAAATATTTCTGTTCTCATGTAATTGTGCCGCTCCGAAAAACGAAGCGGCACGGCGAAAAGGACAGTAAAGAAAGTTTTTTTGAGGAGCTCGCAGCGCACAGTCTATTTC
>CAKXBD010000025.1:0-2605 GCA_934871445.1 uncultured bacterium
GTAGAAGAGGAGCCCGTCGAGGAATCGACCGAAGATGTTGTCGAAACCGCTGAGACAGTAGAAGAGGAGCCCGTCGAGGAATCGACCGAAGATGTTGTCGAAACCGCTGAGACAGTAGAAGATGAGCCTGTCGAGGAACCGACCGAAGATGCTGCCGAAGCTGTTGAGACGGTAGAAGAGGAGCCTGTCGAGGAACCGACCGAAGATGCTGCCGAAACCACTGAGGCGGTAGAAGAGGAGTCCGCCGAGGAACCGATTGAAGAAGTTATCGAAACGTCGAATGAAGAAATAACAGAAGATTCTAAGGAAATTTCTCGGGTAGAAGGAGAAATCGCCGCGGCGGACGACATTACAGACGATATTGAAGAAGAACCGTTAGAGGAGCTCTTTGAAGAAGACGCGAGCGAGTCTGCTTTGGAAGACGGAAAAGACGAGGAAGAAAACGTCGAGGAAATCCTGACGGAGCAGGAAAATTCCGTGGAGGAGTCTGTAAACGCAGAAGCAGAATCCGAAAAAGATACGCTTGAAGATATTTTGGAAGAAGTTGCGACTACGGAAGATACGGCGGAAGAGACGCAAGAGACAGAAGCGCTTGAAGAAGCCGAAGCCCCCCTTGCCGAAGATAGCGTCGGACAATCGGAGAAAAAGGCGGAAGATACGGAAATTGCTGTCGAAGAAATAACTGCGGAAGAAAGCGAAATTGTAAATTCGTCCGATATAGATGCTATGGAGTCGGAAGAGACTTCACAAGACATCGATGAGGAGGAGTTGAACGAAGAAACAAAAGAAAACTCTCCGGAGCCTTATCATAGAACGCTTTCCCGCAAAGAGCGCAGAAAATTAAAGAGAATGAGAAAATTCAGAAATTAAAACTCTGAAATTTACAATAACAAAACTTAAACCGAAAGAATTATCTGACGGCAAAAGAAGAATCCGAAAACTTTGAAAACAAAACGGAAGGTTTTTTCCGACCGTAATGTTTGATATTTGTAAGGAAAAAGCGCTCCGTTTGTATCGGGAGAGCGTAAAACTCTTTTGCCGTTCAGGCAAAGGAGTTTTTTTATGACTGAAAAACGTATAGCCGTCGTAAGTATTCTCGTTTCCGATCGTTCGGAAAGCGAAAAGGTAAACGGGCTTCTCTCCGAATATGGAGAATATATTCTCGGCCGAATGGGGATACCGTATAGGGAAAAAAGCGTTTCTGTGCTGTCCGTCGTACTCGACGCCCCGATAGAAATTACCAACGCTTTGACGGGAAAATTGGGGAAGATAGACAATGTTGCCGTCAAAGCTCTGTTTGGAAAAATTTGAAGACAACCAATGCTTGAAACTTTTCCGAAAATCGGAATATCGGCAAAATGCCGTAATTCTTTGTCAGAAAAATTTGAAAATATCAAAAAGGAGATATACACTCATGAAAAAAATTTTATCCGCAATATGCGGAACACTCGCCGCCGCATTTATCTTTGTCGGTTCCGCTTGTTCGACGAAGATCGACTCTAAAATACAAATTTATATGCCCGACGGTGCGCCGGCCTTGGCTATGGCGCAGCTTATGGCTTCCGAATCGGAAACGGAAAGCTATCATGTCGTCGACTCTTCCACCATTCAGACTTATGTCACGGGGGAAAATCCCAAAGCCGATCTCTGTATTCTTCCCTTGAATCTCGCTAGTAAACTTTTGGGAACGGGGGAGGTCTATCAAATGCTCGGAACCGTGACGCACGGCAATTTATTTATGCTTTCAACGGATACTTCCATAAAATACACGGCGGAAAATCTCGGCGAATTGATCGGAAAAACCGTCGGGGTCGTCCAACTCCAAAACGTACCCGGGCTTACTTTCAAAGTCATTCTCGAACAAAACGAAATTCCTTGGCAGGAAATGGGAAACGACACTCGGCCGGCGGCGGATAAGGTTAACCTGAAAGCAGTGACGCCCGACGCGGTAAGCCCCGCCACAGGGCTGGATTGTTACGTGGCGCCCGAACCCGCGGCAAGTTTGAAGGTATCCAAAACCGATTTGGAATTTGTCGGAGACTTGCAGCAGCTTTACGGCGGTGAAAAGGGGTATCCCCAAGCGGTATTGGTCGCGAAAAAGAGTCTGATACAGACGCACGAAGATTGGGTAAAGAGCTTTATGACATCCATGACAAACGCCGCAAAATGGCTGGAAACGGCGGAGATAAAGACGATCGTTTCCGCCGTTTCCTCTCATCTCACGGACGGCTTGACTCCCTCTCTGACGGAAAACAATCTTTCCGCGACTGCCATCGAACATTCGGGAATCCGCTTTGAGAAGGCGTCGGATTGTAAAGAAGAGGTAAACGGCTTCCTCGAAAAGATGATTAAAGTCAATCCGGAATCGGCAAAGGCTGTTTCGGATAATTTCTACTATCATGTCTGAAAAGAAATTTTTTTTTAGAAATCTTTTATGGTCGGTAGCTGCGCTCGCCTTTTTATGGGCAGCGTGGCTATTGGCACATATTCTCGTAAAAAACGATTATCTCGTTCCGTCGCTTTGGTCAGCTATGCAAAAAGTCGGGGAATATCTAAAAGACGGAACATTTTGGAATGCGTTTTTCAATACGTTTCTGCGTACATT
>CAKXBD010000025.1:2615-19607 GCA_934871445.1 uncultured bacterium
TCCTTTTTCGGAGCGGCAGTCTTGGCGACGGCCGCTTACCTGCTGCCTTCGCTGGGACATTTTTTGTCGCCTTTGGTTTCCGTGATGAGAAGTCTTCCCACAATGGCCGTCATTCTCATTATTCTCGTTTGGACGACGCCCGTTCAAGCTCCCGTCGCCGTGGCGTTTCTTGCACTGTTTCCGCTTCTTTATTCAGGGATTTTTTCGGCGTTGAAGCAGGTTGACGGGAAACTGGTGGAAATGAGCAAAATATATCGTGTTCCCGTAAGAAAGCAAATTTTCGGATTATATCTTCCCTCCGCCGCCCCGTATGTCCTTCGGGAAGCCGCCGCGGCACTGTCCTTTTCCTTGAAACTTACGGTTTCGGCCGAAGTGCTCGCCAATACCTATCAGAGTCTCGGCGGTATGATGCAGGAAGCAAAAATTTATGTGGAGGTGCCCGCGCTATTCGCTTTGACCGCGCTTGTCGTAATAGCGGGATTTTTATTGGAAGGCTTGGGCGCGGCTGCCGCGTACGCGGCTAGGAGGCGGATATGATACGGCTTTCGGACATATCTAAGGCATACGGCTCGCAAAAGGTTTTTGAAAATTTTTTTCTCGAAATAGAGGAGGGAAAAATTCTCTGTGTTTTGGGGGAATCGGGCGGCGGAAAGACGACGCTTTTGAATATCTTGGCGGGGCTCGTTCCCTTTTCGGGCAATCTTTCGGGCGTCCCGAAACGAGTTTCTTATATCTTTCAAGAACCGCGCCTTCTGCCCAATATGACCGTAAAACAAAACCTCGCCTATGTGGGCGGAGCGCCGGAGAAAATCGACGATATTCTCGAAAAGACGGAACTTATAAAGTGTGCGGATAAGCGTCCCGGAGAGCTTTCCGGCGGTGAAAAACAGCGAGTTTCGATCGCTCGTGCGTTTTTGATTTCTGCCGAACTTTTGTTGATGGACGAACCTTTTTCGTCATTGGATACGGCGCTGAAAATTCGATTGACGGAAGTTTTCGCTCGGCTTTGGAAATCTTTGCCCGAAAAGCGGACGGCCGTGTTCGTTACGCACGATTTGGAGGAGGCGTTGATGCTCGCCGATCGGATAATCGTGTTAAAAAGCGGGCGGGTGGCGGCGGACGTTTCTTTGAAGCGGGAGGTTTTTCCCTCGGAGTATGCGGCGCCCTGCGAGGAACGACAAAAATTGCTTTCCGTATTGTTGGAAGGGGAAAAGTGCTGAAAATCTGTAAAAACGATGTAAAAAACGCATTTGCGAGTGTGTATCTGTTTGACAATTTTTTTCGTTTGCGATATGATATTATAGAATGTCAATCCGTCCTGTATATCGGACGCAAAAGGAGAAGAAAGAACTATGAGAGGATTGGAAACTTCCGTCGTACGTTTGAGACACGAAGTTTTTAAGGAAGTGGCGAAAGTCGCCTACAATTCCGCGCCCGAAGATATCAACAGCGATATCGAAGCAATTCCCTACACCATTACCCCTACGGAGGTACCCCAATACCGCGAGAGCATTTATCGCGAACGTGCGATTGCTTCCGAGCGGGTGCGGCTGGCGATGGGAATGTCGCTCAGACCTTCGGATAAACCCGTACACATTACCAGCGGACTGGATCAGAGCAATATCTCCGATAAATATTACGAACCGCCTTTAATGCAGGTAATTCCCTCCGCATGCGATAAATGCGAGGATAACGTCTATGAAGTCACCAATCAATGCCGCGGCTGTGTCGCGAAAGCGTGCGTGGCGGCTTGTCCCAAGGGCGCCATTTCCATCGTCGACGGAAAGTCCGTCATTGACAGGGAAAAGTGTATTCGTTGCGGCAAATGCAAGGCGGCGTGTCCCTATGACGCAATCGCGCATAAGGTTCGCCCCTGTGCGCAGGCATGCGGAATCAAAGCCATCTCTTCGGACGAACTCGGCCGTGCGAAAATCGACAACGATAAATGCGTCGGCTGCGGTCAGTGCATGGTCAGCTGTCCCTTCGGCGCGATTGCCGACAAGTCTCAGATTTTTCAACTGATTCAGGCGATCAAGAAAGGGGATTATATCGTGGCGGAGGTCGCGCCCGCCATTGTCGGACAATTCGGGGAAAACGTCTCTCTCGCGCAGATCAAGGGCGCCTTGAAAGACATCGGTTTCAAAGAGGTACACGAGGTCGCCAGCGGCGCGGACGTGGGCGCGGCGACGGAAGCACATCACTATGTAGAAGAAGTGGTACCCGGAAAACTTCCGTTCCTGCTTACCTCCTGCTGTCCCGCGTGGGCGATGCTCGCCAAGAAACAGTTCCCGCAGCTGATCGGAGAGGTCTCTCAGGCCCTGACGCCTATGGTCGCGACGGCGCGCAAGATAAAACAGAAAACCCCTCAGGCCCGCGTGGTCTTTATCGGGCCTTGCGCAGCCAAAAAATTGGAGGCTTCCCGCGCGTCCGTTCGGAGCGACGTAGATTTCGTCATCACGTTCGAGGAGCTGGCGGGCATGTTCGCGGCGAAGGAGATCGATTTCTCGAAATACGCCGAAGGCTGTGCCATGCATGAAGCCACGGGCGCGGGGCGCGGATATGCCGTGGCGGGCGGAGTCGCTTCCGCGATCGAACAATGCGTCAAAGCTTACTATCCCGGCGTCGATGTGAAAATCGAGCATGCGGAAGGGCTCGATGCCTGCAAGAAAGTATTGATTCTCGCCAAATTGGGCAAGAAAAACGGCTGCCTTATCGAAGGAATGGGCTGCCCGGGCGGCTGTGTGGCGGGCGCGGGCACAAATCTTTCCGTAGAAAGGGCGACGGCGGAGGTCAAAAAATTTGTGGAAAATTCCACGAAGAAAATCCCGCCCAAAGAATTGTACGAAATCGATTTGCCGTAACGGACGGAAAATTCAAAAACCGAAAAAAGAAAAACGACCCGTTTTGCGTTTCGAGCGCGGAACGGGTTGACTTTTTATACGGAAAAGATTAAAATAAAACATGGGTTTTCGGTAAAGAAAAAGGAGCATACATATTCATGGAAGAACAGAAGAATTTGCAGGAAGAACAGCTACGGGGAGAGACGAGCAGCTCTAAACTCGGCACACAGCCCGTCGGAAAATTGCTTCTCAAACTTTCTATTCCCACGATTACGGCACAGCTCGTCAATGCCCTGTATAATATCGTGGATAGAATATATATCGGACATATGCCCGATTCGGGGTCCTATGCCTTGACGGCGATGGGGGTGTGCCTTTCGCTCATCATGATTATTTCCGCCTTTGCCTATCTGACGGCGATTGGCGGAGCCGCTCGCGCTTCGATTATGATGGGAAAGGGGGATAAAGAGGAGGCGGAAAGAATACTCGGCAACTGTGCGGTCGTCACAGCCGCCGTAGGGGCGGTTCTTACCGTGATTTTTATCATATTTGCGGAAAAGCTGCTTTGGACGTTCGGAGCGACAGAGGATACGATAGATTATGCCGTCGAATATATGCGCATATATGCATTGGGTTCCGTTTTTGTGGAGCTGGCGCTCGGCCTGAACGCCTTTATCACCGCGCAGGGCTTTTCTCTCATCGGTATGCTTTCCGTACTGATCGGCGCCGTCACGAATATCGTCCTCGATCCCATTCTCATTTACGGCTTTTCCATGGGAGTCAAAGGCGCGGCGATTGCTACCGTCGTTTCCCAAATGTTCAGCGCTATATGGGTGGTGGCTTTTTTGACGGGAAAAAAGACGGTGCTCAAAATTCGTCCGAAATATTTCAGGGTTTGCCTCGCTTCATACCTGCCCTGCATTTTTTTGGGTTTGTCGCCGTTTATTATGCAGTTTACGGAGAGTGTTTTAACGATTTGTTTCAACGTTTCTCTGAAAAAGTATGGGGGAACTATCGCCGTGGGAGCAATGACGATTTTATCCAGCGTCATGCAGTTCGCCATGCTTCCTTTGCAGGGAATGACACAAGGCGCTCAGCCCGTCGTCAGTTATAATTACGGCGCGGGAAAAAAGGAGCGCGTGAAGAGGGCGTTCTCTATCCTCTTGCGTTCGTGCGTTATCTATTCCGCTTTGCTTTGGGCCGTATGTATGATTTTTCCGCAACTTTTCGTAATGATGTTTACAACCGATGAAGCGTTGAAGGCGTATGCGATAAAGCCTTTGCGTATCTATATGTGTATGTCCCTCATTTTCGGGGCACAGATCGCCTGTCAGCAGACATTTATCGCGCTCGGAAACGCAAAGACCTCTTTCTTTCTGGCCGTGCTCAGAAAAATTATTTTGCTCATTCCGCTCATTTTTGTCCTTCCCTATATCTTTACGGCGGATAAAGTCACGGCCGTATTTATGGCCGAGCCGATAGCCGATACTTTGGCCGTGGCTACGACGGTGACGATTTTTGCCGTCTCTTTTTCGAGGTATTTGAAGCGGGAGGATACGGAAGAAAATCTCCCTGTTCCCGTGTCCGAAGCGTCCGAAGGCGACGCGGCGGAAAACGAAAAGGAAGAAATTTCCGCGCATGTCGGCGGAGCATCGGAAAAAGCGGAGCGAAATTTTTCCGAACAAGGGGAGGACAGACAAAATCCTTTTGACGGGATTTGACGAGGTTTGAGAAAATATTGCGGAAATTCTTGCAAAAATGTGTCGGTTGTGCTATACTGAAAATATGAATATGCGGGAATTTTCGGGAAAACGGATATGTGTGGCGGTGTCGGGCGGCGCCGATTCCATGGCGCTTTTGCACTTCATGAAAACCCGCGCGCGGGAGGACGGATTTTTTCTTTCCGCAGTTAACTGCGAACACGGTATTCGGGGAAAAGAGAGTCTGGACGATTCCCGCTTTGTGGAAGAGATTTGCAGGGAATGGGAAATTCCGCTTTTTTCCTTTTCTGCCGACTGTCCCGCGGAGGCTGAGCGGGATAAAGTGAGCTTGGAAACGGCGGCCCGCAATTTTCGATATCGTTGTTTTTCTTCTCTCCTCGGTGCCGACGCGGATTATATCGCTACGGCACACCATGCGGACGACGAGGCGGAAACGGTATTGTTCCGACTTTGCCGCGGCGCGGCGCTATCGGGCGTAAAGGGAATGGAACCCGTTTCGGGCAATTTTTTGAAGCCGTTTTTGGATAGGAAGAAAGCGGAGATCCTGCAATATGTCGAAAGGGAGAAGATTCCCTTTCGGGAGGATAAAACCAATTTTGAAGAAGCCGCGACGCGGAATAAACTGCGGCTCCGAATTCTGCCCGAATTGGAAAAGGCAATCCCGGGAACGGCGGGAAATTTGGCGCGTTTTGCGCGCTTCGCGGCGGAGGACGACGCATTTTTATACGAACGGAGCAAAGAGCTCGTGAAAGAAGTTTCTCCGCGCTCGCGGAGGGATACGGGGTTGAGAATAAAATTCTCCGACTATCTTCCTCTGATGCGGAGAGCATGTCTGATCGCTCTGAAAAAGGTCGGGATAGAAAAGGATTATACCTCCGCGCATCTCGAAGCGGTATGCGCGCTCAGAAATTTGCAGACGGGGAGCAGGATTTCCCTGCCCGACGGCATAGAAGCCGAACGAACGTATGACGAAATCGCACTTTTTCGCGGAAGAAATTCTGAAAAAGAGAAAAAGCGTATCGAGAAGAGCTCCGACGGAAGAGATATGTCGAAAACCGACGGCGCGGAGGAATATATCGCCGAAATTTGCTCTTTGCCGCCGAGCGAGGAAGCGTATTTCGGAAAAATTCTCCGTTTCGACGCGGACAGTCTGCCGGATACCGCGGTGTTTCGGTTGAAGCGGGAAGGGGATCGGTTTGAAAAATTCGGCGGCGGAAGCAAGTCTTTGAAAAAATATCTCATCGATAAAAAGATTCCCAAGGATATAAGGGAGGAATTGCCCGTATTGGCAGAGGCTCAAGGGACGGAAGTGTATGCCGTTTGCGGCGTGGAAATTTCCGATAAGATAAAAGTTTCGGAAAAGACCGAAAGGATCAAATATATTATCGTACGAAAGAAATAGAGAGGAGAAAATTCCATGAATCAAGATTTGGAACGGATTATGCTGACCGAGGAGCAGATTTCTGCGCGAGTGAAAGAGATAGCGGCGCAGCTCGACAGGCTTTACGAGGGGCGGCGGCCGCTCGTCGTCTGTATTTTGAAGGGCAGTATCATGTTCTTTTCCGACCTCATACGCAATATGAATACGCCGTTGGAGTTGGACTTTATGGCCGTATCTTCCTATGGGAAAGGTAGTATCTCCACGGGCGCGATCGAAGTGAAGAAGGATCTGACGACGGATATAGCGGGGCGGGACGTGCTCATCGTCGAGGATATCATCGATTCGGGAAATACGCTGTATAATCTCAAAAAATTGCTCAATTCCCGTTCTCCTTCCAGCGTGAATATCGTGACGCTTCTGGATAAGCCGGAACGTCGGGAGGTTCCCATGGAGCCGGAGTATACCTGCTTCGTAATCGAGGATGAATTCGTTGTGGGATACGGCATGGACTATGCCGAGGAATACAGGAATCTTCCGTATATTGGCGTATTAAAGCGTTCGGTCTATGAAAAATAACGATAATAAAGAGGTAAACAGATGTCGAGGTTTCCCGACGGAGAAAGAGGCGAGGAATTAAAGAATTATATCGTGACGGGACTTTTGCGGTTGATGCGGAAAGTTCCCTATGAGCGGATCAAGGTGACGGATATCGTACGGGAAGCGGGCGTCTCCCGTATGACGTATTACAGACATTTCAAGACGAAATCGGACGTTTTGGCTTCTCTTATCGACTATATCATCAGAGACGTCAATCCCGTATGCCATGAAAACAGGCGTAACGGGGATTGGTATCGGTTTTGGCTGACGTTGTTCGACTATGCCGACCGATATGCTTCCGCTTTGAAGACGATCATCGAGGCGGGGCAGGAACATATCATTTTAGAATGTCTCAATCGATCTGCGTTTCCGCATCTCCAAAAGGACGAATCCTCGGAGACTTCCTACCGCCTGTATTTTTTATCGGGAGCCATGTATAACGTCTTTATCGAATGGCTGAAAAAGGAACAGCGGGAAACGCCCGCCGAAATGGCGTCCGTCTGTTGCTCGTTTATGAAAGGCTTGGTTTCCGAAGAAGCGGGAACTTATTAAATAAAAAATCGGACTCTTTTCAGGAGTCCGATTTTTATTGGCAATTTCGTTATTTAGTAAATGAAGCCGATTTCAGTGTATAGACCAAGGTGCCTAAATTATAGGAAATGGGGGTTTCCAATTTCAGCATGACGTTCCGCCAGGTATTGTTCGTCGCCGCCACGGTCTTGGCATAGTATGCGGTCTGCGTCGCTCCGGGGTTCGTCGCATTGATGGCAATGGATACGGGACGATAAGTGATTGTCTTTTTGGAGGCTTGTCCGTCCACTTCAAATTCAAATTCGTCCGAGGCTTCCTCCGAAGGGACGACTTTGACGGTCTGTACGGTTTCGGTCGAGGCGTTATACACGAGAAGCTGTTCGGAGGCGGTGAGGGACATGCCGCGGATCGCAAAGAGCAGTTCTTCGTTGTCGATGTAAGAATAGTCGTCCGAAATAGAAAAATTCTTGGTTTGTTCGGTTCCGTTTTCTTCCGAAAGATCGGTGAGTGTAGCTGTCCCTGCGGTACATTTGTCCCGATATTCGGTGACCACCTTGTAGTGATATTCCGCATAGCACCCCGCGAGGGAGGATGGCGCTATGTTTATGGGAGAATGGCTGTAAACTTCCTTTTCGGAATAGATCGGCTGCAAGCCCGTCTGCGTGCTTCTGAACAGCACTTTGGAGGTGAGCACGTCGTTAAAGACGTCGGATACCTCCGAACCAAACAGGAATTGCACGGAAATTTCCAGCTTTGTCTGATAAGAATAAAACAGTTCGTTTTTTCCGTCTTCATTCGTGCGCTGTTCGGTGGAGAGGGTCGTCGTATAAGTCCCTTTCTGATATTCTGCGGAATAGCTGGAATTGAGTCCGCTATCCGCTTTTTTTTCCACGCTATAAACGAGCGTTTCGTTCGTACCCGGTGCAACGGTGTTGTTGCCTGTATTTTCGTACCAGTTGGCGCTGAAATTGGTGGATACGCTCGTGCTGCACGAGGCGAAGAGGACGGCGCTGAGTGCCGCTGAAATTAAAATAAAGGATTTTTTCTTTTTCATGAAATTACTCCGTCGGGGCGGGATTTTGCGTCTTTCGCCCGTCCGATTTTTTCTTTCTGATATTGCAGTCTTTATCCATTATAGCATATATTTCGGAATTTGTAAAAACAAATTAGAGATTTCTGCAAATTTAATGTGAAAAAAAGCTGAAATTTTTTTGTCGGATATGCTATAATAGAAGCGGAAATACGGAAGTGCGGAGCATTTACAGGTATTTCCGCGCCCTGTTGCACATAGCTTTGCTATGTATAATAGAAGCGGAAATACGGAAGTGCGAAGCATTTACGAGTATTTCCGCGCCCTGTTCGTGTTAATAATAGAGACGGAATTGCGCGCGGTATTTTTTGCGCGGGAGGAAAGAAATAATGACGACGTTGATTCAAGCGTATACTCTTTCGGAGTGTATGGAGGCGATGGCCGAATATGCCTCCGCCTACGAACGCGCGGGTACGGCAAATCTGATTTTCTGCGAGGACAGGCTTACGCTCATCGCGGAACGCGCGCTTGCCCGAGCCACGGGCGGGACGTTTCTCTCGTCCGTCACGACGTTTGCAAGGTTTTTGAAGTCGGAGGGAAGAATTTTGACGAAACAGGGTTCCGTCATGGCGATCGGGAACATCATGTCCGAATTGCAGCGGGAAAAGGCGCTGAAATGCTTTACTTCCGCCGCGGGAATCAAAAACAACGCGAAGTGTGTTTACGAGACGGTTGCGCAGCTCGCCGCTTCCGAGGTGACGCCCGAAACATTGAAGGAGAGCCTCGAAGATTTGCCGCAGGACATGCTGAAAGATAAAATTTCCGATCTCGCCGCCGTCTATGAAGAATATACCCGTTTTTTGAGAGAGAAAGGGTATGTGGACGAGAGCCGCTATCTCTCCCTTCTTCCCGGCTGTATCCGCCGCGACGGGAATCTGAAAGGAAAAAATATTTTTTTCCTCTGTTTTACCTCCTTTACGGCGCAGGCGGCGGAGACGATACGAGCCGCGGTGGAGACCGCTGAGAATACAATCGGAATTTTTTGCGCGGGAGAGGAGGAAATTTATACAAATCGCGCTTCCTCCGTATTTTCGAGAATCTGTAACGAATCGGGAAAAAAGGTTCGGAAGCTCCTCCGCGGAATAAAACTCGACGGAGAAGCGGAAGTGCTCCGTTCGGGATTGTTCGAGCCCGAAAAATTATCGGGCGAACGCATGCGGACGGATAAAATCCGTATTTTCGAGGCGGAGGACAAGAGCGCCGAAGCGGAATATATCGCGGCGAATATTAAAAAACTCATGGCGGAGACGTCGAAACTTCGTTATCGGGACATCGCGGTGCTAGTGTCCGACGCGGCGTCGTATTCCCTTCCCTTCAAAAAGACTTTCGACGAATACGGGATTCCTTGGTTTTTCGACGAAAAAAAGTCTCTGAAAAGGCATCCTCTCAGCCGCTTTTTGCTGTCTTGCTTCGCCGTCGTCCGCGAGGGGTATTCTCCCGCTTCCGTGCAGGCGCTCGCCCAAAACGTCTTTTTCGGAGACAGCGACGAATACAGGAATTATCTCCTGAAATTCGCCAATTACCGCGGCGGCGCCAAAAGGGAAATCAAATCGGGCGAACTCGTGGAGAACTATGACAGGGAAAAACTCGTCCTCTGTCGGGAAAAGCTCCTGAAAGCGACTGCGGGGATCGTGCGCAGGGGAACGGGACGGGAATACTGCCGTGCCGTACGGCGTATCCTTTCAGAGTTTTCCGTCGAGGAAAAATTGAAGGAACTGACGGAAAGTGTAGAGGACGCATCCTTCAAGAGCTATCTTTCGCAGATTGCGGGTGCGCTCGAAAGCGTCCTTGCCGAAGCGGAGCTCCTGACGGGCGAAAGAAAAATGACCTCTTCGGAATTTGAAACGGTCTTGGCCGACGGATTGGACGCTACGGATATTTCCCTCATTCCTTTGAAGTCGGACGCCGTATTCGTAGGCGATATCACGGACAGCCGCATCGAAAAGGTGCGGGTGCTGTTCGCCGCGGGAATGACGGACGCCGTGCCGAGAACCGCCGACGATACCGCGCTCGTCTCCGATAAGGAAATCGAACGGCTGGCGGCGGTAAAGACCCTTTTGGAGCCTACCGTGGCCGAGGTGAATTTGCGGAGCAGAGAAAGTGCCGCTCTCAATTTGTGTACGTTTACCGATAGGCTGTATCTGTCGTATCCCTTGGGCGCCGACGGTTCGGAACCCGCCCTCAGCGAAATTTTCCGCTATGTGGACGGCTTGTTTTCAGACGGAAAGGGAGCGCGCCTGCAAGCGGAAAAGAAACTTCCCGAAGAGGATTTCAAATATAAATGTTCTGCGCTCTCTCCCGCGATACGGGAATTATTGATTCGGAAAAACGAATTCGAGCGCTGCCGCGAGGATACCCGCCGCGAGTATTCCTCCCTGTATGCGGCGCTGGAAAAGCTCAGCGTTTCCGAACGTGACGATTATCTGAAAGAATGTAACGGACAGATACGCATCGAAAGCGGAAAAGAGTTGTTTTTCAGGGAAGGGAAGATTTCTCCGACGCTGCTCGAAAGTTATTTTTGTTGTCCGTTCTGTAATTTTGCGTCTCAGGGACTCAAACTGAAAGAGCGGGAGGAAGCGACGGTGATGGCGGCCGATTCGGGAAATTTCGTACATGCGCTTCTGGAAGAGACGACGAAGAAGCTGGGTGAATTTACGAGCGAGGAGGACGCCCGCGTTTATGCGGAGAAGACGGGGAGAAAACTGCTCGAACGACCCCTGTATGCCGCGCAGTCGGATACGGCGGCGGGCGGCTATTCTTCCGAAAGCCTTCTCTTTGAGGGAGTCGAAGTCGCGGCGGCGGTGTTCCGTCAGATACGCGCGTCGAAATACCGCGTCGAGGAGACGGAAAAAGCGGTAAAAACGGATTCCTTCCGCGGAAAGATAGACCGTATTGACGGCACGGATAAATACGTGCGCGTCATCGACTATAAGACGGGGAATATCGACGATTCGCCCACTTCCTATTATACGGGCCGAAAATTGCAGTTAGAGCTCTATATGTCCGCGGTAAAGGGCAGTCGGATTCCCGCGGGGGTATTTTATTTCCCCGCGTCTGTGTCCTATGCAAAGAATACCGAGGGAAGATTCCGAATGAAAGGATTTTTGAACGGGGACGAGGAAGCGCTTTTGAGCGGCGACGAAACGCTTTCCGAGGGCGGAAAGAGCGAATTTTTCGACGCGCAGCTCAAAGATAATTCGAGACTAGAAAAAGTCATGGACGAGGAGACTTTCAGGGACTTTTTGGACTATGCGGTATACGAGGCGAATCAGGGCGCGAAGGAGCTCGCGGGCGGTTTTATTGCGCCGACTCCGTATAAAGGGGAGTGCACCTATTGCAGATACGGAGGAATGTGCGGATTCAACTATGATTTGACGCCCGAACGGGTCGAGGAGAGCATCAAACCCAAGGCGATTGCGGAGATCGCGCGCCGACATCGCGAAGGAAAGGATATAGACGAAGAAACGGCCGAGGACGAGGAGAAAGACAATGAATAATTTTACGGAGGAACAACGCGCGGCGATAGACGCGCGCGGAAAGACGATTGTTTCCGCTTCCGCGGGCAGCGGAAAGACGACCGTCATGATTGAAAAAATCGTTCGGCTGATCATCTCGGGAACGGACGTAAAAGAGATTCTTGCCGTCACGTTCACGAAGAAAGCGGCTGCACAGATGAAGGAAAAGCTCAGAAAGGAGCTCATCAAGGCGATCAATTCCCCCGAAACCTCCTCCGCCGCGCGTGCGGCGTTGAAAAAACAGCTCGCGGAGGTTCCGTCGGCGGATATTTCCACCATTCATTCCTTTTGTTCCAAGCTCATTCGTTCTCACTTTTTTGCCGCGGGGGTGGACAGTGATTTTTCCGTGATCGCCGAGGACGACGCGGACGGAACAAAGCTGAAAAACGACGCGCTCGACGAGGTGTTCGAGGAGGCGTACGAAAAGGGCGAAGAGAATTTTCTGCGCCTTTTGTCCGTATATTGGCGCAAAAAGAGCGATAACCGCCTGCGCGGAATTTTGTTCGACACCTATTCCGCGCTGCGCATGCGCGCGGATTATAGGACTTTTCTGACGGAAAATGCGGCCTTTACCGAGGAAAAATTCAATCTCATCGTCGAAAGGCTGTTTTCAAAATTAAAGGAAAAGTGCATGTATTACGCCTCGCGCGCGGAGCGGGAAAAAATTTATTTCGAAGATATCGGCCGTGAAAAATCAAAAAATAATGCGGAGGAGCTTTTATCGGCACTTTCGGCACTTTTATCCTCGTCCGATTATTTTTCGGCCTGCGCGCTCCCCTGCCCGGGATTTTCAGTGAAGGAACGGACCAAGAAGGACGACACGGAGGAGATTGCCTCCCATATCGCCGCTTTGGCGGAAATCAGAGACAAGGTGAAGGGAATCTTTTTCGAAAATGCGGAAGTGCTGTCTCGGGAGGAAGAACTCGCCGCATATCTCTCGTCGGGAAAAATCGCGGAGAGCCTGACGGAATATCTTTTGCGCTTCGATGAAAAATACGGAGAGCTGAAAAGGGAGAGAGGATTGCTCGATTATAACGACCTCGAACATATCGCCTTGGAACTTTTATCCGTGCCCGCGGTGGCGGAAGAAATCAAACAGAAATACCGCCATGTATTTGTGGACGAATATCAGGACGTCAATCCCGTACAGGAGAGAATCCTTTCCGCCGTGGGCGGAGAGAATGTTTTTCTCGTCGGAGATATCAAACAGTCGATTTACGGCTTTCGGGGCAGCAAATCGGTCTTTTTTGCCGAAAAACAAAGCCGCTTTGAAGCGGAAGCGGACGCTTCCTCGCTCTATCTTACCCGAAATTTCCGAAGTGCGGACGCCGTGCTCGAAGCCGTGAACGCTCAGTTTCTTCTCGCCATGACGAAAGAGAATTCCGATGTCGATTATGCCGGCGGTTCGTTCATGGAGCGCGGGGGCAGGTATGCGTCGGACAGCGGGAGGATACAAATTCACATTTTAGCTAAGGAGAAGGAGAAAAAAGAACAGGAGAAGCGGGGGATTTATTCCGTGGAGGCGGGATATTTGAAGGAGAGGAGCAAGGCCTCCGCCTATGCGAAACAAATTCGCCATATCATCGAAAGCGAACGGAACGCGCGTTGGTTCGACGCGGACGAGGGCGTATTCAAGCGGGTGGAATATTCGGATATCGCCGTTCTTTCGAGAAAGAAAAACGGACGGATTACCGAAGTGATCTCCGCGCTTTCCGAAGAGGGGATTCCCGTTACGGCCTCGGCCGCCGTCAATATCTGCGATTATCCCGAGGTAAAGGCTCTTTATGATATTTTAAGCCTCATCGATAACGCGGAACAGGATATTCCGCTCTGTTCGGCACTGCTTTCTTCCATGGGCGATCTCATCGCGGAAGACCTTTCAAAAATTCGCCTCGCTTATCCCGAGGAAAGATTTTTCCGAAATTGCTGCAAGAAATATTCGGAGGAAAAGGGAGATATCGTCGCGCATAAGTTGAATAAGTTTTACGCTTATCTCGAAACGCTTCGCCGTTTGGCCGCCGTGGCGGACGCGGGGGAGATCCTGTCGAAAATTCTTTCCGATACGCACATGGAGGCACGGCTTTTGTCTCGGGACAACGGTGTGGGGTGCCTGAAAAGGATACATCGCTTCATAGAGGAAACGCTCAATCCCGAACCGCTTTCCGTACATGAATTTCTCGACAGGCTTCGCGCGCTCGGGAATTGTATCGAATACAGCGAAAACGGTGGGGAAAACGCGGTGCGCGTATTGACGATGCACGCATCCAAAGGTTTGGAATATCCCGTCGTCATTCTCGACGATTTGAGCGCTCCCTTTCACGGTGCGGACAGGGACGAGGTGCTTCTCGACGAGGAGTTTGCTCTCGCCCCCAAATGTTACCGAAAGGAAAATATGACGGTGTCGGGGACGCTTTTGAGGAAGTTAGCCGAAAAAAGGGGGCAGGAGGACAGCATTAAGGACGAACTCAACCTCTTTTACGTCGCCATGACGCGGGCAAAATACAGCCTTCATCTGCTTTTTACGGGGCGTTCTCCGACATCCGACGTTCGTTATGCAAAGTCGTTTGCCGATTTTGTGGATTTTTCCGTTTGGGAGAAATATATTTCAGACGAAAAGCCGTTCGAGCTTCCCTATCAGGAGAGAACTGCACTCGTGAGCCGTCCCGACGAGGAACTTTCGGACGAAATCGTGCGCGCCTTTTCTTGGACGTATCCCTTTTCTGACGGAACGGATATACCCGTAAAAAGTTCCGCGACGGCGTTATTGGAAAGCTCGGATACGGAGAAGCCGAGGGAATATTCACGGGAATATTTTTCCGTGCCCGTTTTGTTCGAGGAGGACGAAGTCGGAAAAGGGGATTCGTGGAGATTGTCGGGAATAGCCTATCACGCGTTTTTGGAGCATTTCGACTTTTCCCTTTTATACGGAACATCCGAGACGACGTCGGAAATCGCGGAAAGGGAGCTTTCGCGCATGAAAGAGAAAAAATTGCTTACCGCGGAACAAATCGCTTTGTTGAAAAAAGAAAAGATTTCGGAAATTCTTTCCAATCCCGTATTTTCTTCCCTGTCCGATATGAAACTTTATCGGGAACAGAAATTTTTAGTTTCTATGCCCGCGCGGGAAGTCCTGAAAGGGAAAATTTCCGACGACTGCGGGGAAGAAATTCTTTTTCAGGGCGCTATCGACCTTTTGGCGGTTTCTACTTCGGGAGAAGCGCGTATCGTCGATTATAAATATTCTACTAAAGATGCCGAGACACTTCGGACGCATTACGCCCCGCAGTTGAAATTGTATAAAAAGGCGGTTTCCAAAATTTTACGGATTGCGCCTGAAAAGATCCGCTGCTCGTTTGTGAATATTTATCGGGGTTTTGAAACGGAGGCGAAATAAAGAAAAGCCGAAATAGGGCATTTTTCCGTCAATGGCGCCTCGTTTCGACAAAAAAAGAAAACTTTTGGCAAAAATATAAAAAAAGAGCACTCCCAATCGGATTATAATTTCAAAAAACGATTGAGAGGTGCTCTTTGATGCGCGTATTTGCCTTTTTGGAGGGAACATTCGACGGGATTCGCCCGGAATTTCTCATGATTGCAGGCATTTCATTGTTGATTTTGGACGGGATTATCGCTTTTTTCTGCGGGAAGGAGAGAATTTTCGTAGCGCTTGCGCTTTTTACGAGCGGATGTACGTTTCTTCCCGCTCTGGTATCTCCAAGTTTTTCCGATATGGATATAGCGATATACGGATGGGTTTTGGCGACGCTCGGTTCCTTTATTTATCTATTATTGTCCGTTTCGTTAAAATGGAAAGCCGAAAAACGTGCAAAAAAAGAAAAATTGGTTCAAGAGCGCCGAAAAGCTGTCTTTACTCTGCCGGACAGGGAAAATTCTTTTGTACGCGATCGTCTGAATGGTTCTCTGCGCGTCGAGGAGGAAGCTGTAAACGAACGGGAATATAATTTGGAGGACGGAAAACTGCGCCTCAATCATGTTCGGGACATGCTGACAAAACTCAAAGCGGCGCCCCTGTCGGCCGGGGATCGTTTGGAAGCGGAAGAAATTTCTCGTTTGATTACGCTTTATGCCACGAAAGAACGGCTTACGGCAAAAGAAATAAGGGATCTGAACGATTGCCTTTCCGCCATTTTGAAGATGACTGCAAAATATTCTTTATAAGGACTGTATAAAGCATTTTTCTTCGGGGACGGGCAGGACGTCGAGGGTGAGACGAATCAGCTGTCCTGACGCGATTGCGGCCCTTAAAGTGCCTCTCGTAATTAAGGTGCCGGCGGGGATCTTGTCGGGATTTGCGGGAATATCGGAATTTACTTTTGCTCCGATCGGAAATACGGGACCTTTTTTGAGAATCACGGCATCGCCCAAAGCTGCGATGGAGGCCGCGGAATAAGTTTTTCCCGTATCGGTGACTAATTTCATGGCCGTGAAATTCTCCATGACGAGATCGGCCGTAACGCCGAGATACATACCTTCTTCGGAATAGACGGGACGTCCGGTAAAGAAGCGAACGCAATTTTTCGGAATTGCCGTACGTAACCTTTTTAATCGTACACAGTCGTCGACGTCGCCGATACAGCTAACTCCTACGGAAAATTCCGTATAATCGTTTTGTGCGGGTTCGCGGCTGCAAAGAAGATATTTGACCGCGCGGGATTTTAAGGAAAGACAGACTCCGCGGCAGATCCCCCGCAGTGCTTTTCCCGAATAGACGTTTTTGCCTACGATTTCGCTAAGTAACATAAAAACCTCCGAACGTTAATTTAGATATGTTTTGCCTGTTATAAAACGGCTGAGTCGTTTTTGGATAGAGGAAAATATGAATAGATAATTTTTATACTTTCACGTTTTCGCTTTCTATTATAACAGACCGAAAAGATAAAAAAAGAGGTTAAATTCAACTTTTTTGTCGAATTTGAAAAAAAGTTAAAAAAGAGCCTTGAAAACGCTTGCCAAAAACGAAAAAGTTTGATAAAATAACGCAAGTAAAAACAATTTATATTGGGGTGTCGCCAAGCGGTAAGGCAACGGACTCTGACTCCGTCATTCGTTGGTTCGAATCCAGCTACCCCAGCCATTTTGGAATAATTCGAACTTCTTCGTAATTCGCAAGACGTTCGGATTATTTTTATTATTAGATGATTTATACAAAAAGTAAGAAACGCGGAGCCCGAATGGACTCCGCCTTTTGCCGTTGTTCAGGGTTTATGATTTTCGGCTCAACCTCTCAAATAATATAAATTCTACTAAATTACTGCCGCATCAGCCGTCTTGCGACGGTATCCACTCTAAATACAAT
>CAKXBD010000026.1 GCA_934871445.1 uncultured bacterium
ATTTTTTCACTCTCATTCGAATTGGCAAGTTTTTTGTTTTTTTCGTTTTCTCATTCAAATTGGCAAATATTTACGTTTTTCTCATTTCGTCCCCTGAAAAAACGAACGTTATCCTCCCGAATGAACGAATATTTCCTGCCTCTTTTTGCAACTGTATTATATCACATAATTCCTACTTTGTCAATAGGAATAAAAGACAAAAGAAAAATTTTATATTTTTTTCACGTTTCCTTCAAGGAGGTCGACGAGCGTAACGCTTTCGAGATATTCGTCCACACGCCTTTCCAGCTCTTTCCAAAGGGGAAAAGTGGGACAAGAGGGAGCGCGGGAACAGGAGGAGGGGACTGATAAGCCCGAACAGGAAACCGGCGTAAAATTTCCCTCTGCCGCCCTCAATATCCCCCCTACCGTGTATGCGCTCACGGGCTTTTTCAGCCGATAACCGCCCATTTTCCCGCGACGGCTCTCCACAAAATCCGCACGGAAAAGCGCCGCGATAATTGCCTCCAAATACTTTAAGGAAACGGCCTGTCGGGCTGAAACATCCGAGAGAGAAACGTACTCAGAGTCGTGCTCCGCCAAATCTACCATTACTCTCAACGCATACCTGCCCTTTGTGGATATCATCATCTTTTTTCCTTTAACCTCCGTTATTCCGCTTTGCTTAAAGCTCTTTCCGCACATGCTTTTCTGCGCTCAATCCCTTTTGGCAAAAGGGATTGAGCGCACTTCAATTTCCGTTTTTTCAAAAAGTGCGAAAAATGCGATTTTTTTCAATTTTTCCGATGCGCTTTCAAATCAACGGATTCCCTTATGGTAAGCGGTATAGAGCCCGATTTTTTCATTCAGTATTTCCATGGCGATTTTCGGCGTCGATGCGCCGTATATTTTATCTTCGGGAATATTTTCATAGCGCACCGCATCGTCCAATCTCGTACCCGCTAATTTTGAACTCCAACCGCCCGAAGTACGATAGGCAATAATCAGGCGCTTCAACGACCATGCGAATGCGTATTCGCACATCGTTCCCGCTCCGCCGCCCACGCCGATCACGGCGTCCGCGTTCGCCACCAGCGCATTCCTCATCATGTCCAGCCCCGTCGGTATGACAATGTCCGCATAGACGTTCGCCGTCGTCGCATCGAAAGAGGGCACCAGAGCGATCGTGTCTCCCTCACAATAATTTTTTGAAGCGTGTGCCCCCGCAAATACCGCTTCCATCACTCCGCCCAGTCCGCCCGACTGCACCCGATAGCCGTTGTCCACCAAAAGTTTTCCCGTTTCATACGCCAGACGATAACGAATTCCGTCCGGCTCTATCTTCTTATTGCCGATTACGGCTACAATTTTCTTTCTCATTCTTCTGCCTCCTTTCAATCTTCCTTTTCGGATATTATAACCGATTTTACAAAAAAAATCAACGGGCAAACGGAAAATTCACAATCTTAACCGAAAATTCCGCCCTTCATTTCCCCGCCAAGCGATAACTTTCCCCAAGGCGCTCCTTCAATTCGCCGTCCGAAACGCTCCCGTCCAAAACCAATGTATACCAGCTCTTTTTATTCATGTGCCAGCCGGGATAATAATTCGCCCGCGAAAGAACTTTTTCCGCCTCCTTCGGATCCATCCGAAGATCTATAATCTCCTCGATTTTTTCCGATTCGAGCCCCAGCTTCCTCCCCTCCACGGTCAAAATCGCACCGTACCATTTCCGATTGTCCTTTCTGCGCCAAACGGCATTGTCGGGAAACTGCGTCCAGAGAAATTCAAGCTCGTCCCCATAAGTATCCCGTACAAATTTCCTCAGCATCTGCGCTTGCTCCGTCTTGAAAACCGACGTTTCATAACACTTTTCGGCAACGTCGCCGACGACCTCGCCGATTGCCGCCCTGATTCCGCCGACGTATGCGCCCGAAGCATTCGTCTTATAAAGCACGTATTCTTCGCCCGTCTCTTTTTCGATCAATTCCGTGTCGATTGCCCCGTCTTTTCCGATTTCCAACGTGAGCGTAAATTCCCCGCCCCGAATTTCGCGGGAATATCGGAATATGCTTCCGTCCTTTTCAAATCCGTAAGCCGTCAATTTTTCGGGAATCGGCTTCTTTCTTTTCGTAAACTCTTCAAACATGATTTACACCTCCGACGATACTGATTAAAGTCGCCGCGAAAACAACGCGGGCACGGCACGCAAGGAACGCGAAAGCGATGTAACAACGGCGCAAGGTGACGCGGAAGCACCGCGGGAACATCGACGTACAGAAAAACCGCGCGGGAATATCATACGGGAAAACCGTACAAAAACACCGCGCGGAAAAACGCCTATAAAAGATTGCGCAGAAGGCGCGTTATGCCAAATTCGCCTTGGCCAGCGAATATGCGCCGTAAATCCCCGCGCTGTTGCCCAGCTTTGCGCCTACGATCTTCAACGGCACTACCGACGAGGGAAGATAACTCCTTTCGTCCACCGCTTTCCTCAAAGGCGCAAACAGAGCTTCCCCTTCGTTCGCCACTCCGCCGCCGAGCACGATCGCTTCGGGGCGCAGAATATTCACGAGGTCGGCAATCCCCTCCGACAAATATCCGATATATCTATCCACGACCGCCTGCGCGTCTCTGTCCCCCTTCTTCGCCGCTTCAAACGCCGTCCTTCCGTCTACGTTATCCAAGCTCCCCTTCGCCACGTCCCACATCGCGCTGTCCATGTTCTCTTCCATTTTCCGCTTCGTCTGGCGAATGAGCGCCGTCGCCGAAGCGTAACATTCAAAACAACCGTGACGACCGCACCCGCAGAGCGCTCCGCCTTCCCTCAAAATCATGTGACCGATTTCCGCGCCCGCGCTCATGTAACCTTCCAGCATCTTTCCGTCTACAATGATTCCGCCGCCGACTCCCGTCCCGAGCGTAATGAAAATACTGCTTTCGTATACCGAGCTCGCGCCGAACTTCGCCTCGCCCAGCGCCGCCGCGTTCGCGTCGTTCGCCACGTATACCTTTTTACCCGTCAACTGTTCGACCGTCTCGCCCAAAGGCGCGTTCAGCCAGCCGTAATTCCCCCACTTCAAAACGACGCCCGTCTTACTGTTCACGACTCCCGGAGACGCGATTCCGATCGCTTCCACCTCCGAAAAATCTATCTTCGCTTCCCGAGCGACCGTCCGCGCTACTCCGTCCAGCTTCTTCGCCGTCCCGTCAAATCCGTCCGCCGAGTTCGTCGCGATATTCGACTTTGCGAGAATCCTCCCTTCTCCGTCAAAAATCGCCGCCTTCGCGCTCATGCCGCCTAAATCTATCCCGATGATATATCCCATAAATATCGTCCTTCCCGCTCTCAGCGGATAAAATTCGTATATACTTTTTTCTCTTTCGTCGGCTCTATTCCCGCGGCTCTGCCCGCTTCTATACATTTCAACAGCCAAGCCATGTTATGCCCCAGCGTCCGCATCGTCTGCAAGCCCTCCGCGTCCTTTGACGCTTCCTCCGCCGTGTTTCCGTGAATTTCGTTCCAATACGACGACGACACCACCGGCATGCAACTGATGGTAAAATATTTATTCAGCATGTCCAGCGTCGCCGTTCCGCCCGCCCTCCGACAGCTCGCCACCGCCGCCGCAGGCTTATACCGAAACGCCGCTCCGCCGCTGTAAAAGGCCCTGTCCATAAACGAGGTGATCGCTCCGCCCGCCGAGGCATAATGCACCGGCGAACCGAAAATAAATCCGTCCGCCTCTTTTGCCAATGCCGTAAATTCGTTTACTGCGTCCTCCATAAAGCACTTTCCGAGTTTTCGGCAGGCTCCGCATGCAATACAGCCCGAAACGGGTTTCTTGCCTAACCAAAAAATTTCCGTATCGATTCCGTCTGCGTTCAGCGCTTTTTCCGCTTCCCGAAGCGCCGTATACGTACAGCCGTGCTCGTGCGGGCTACCGTTGACCAAAATCACTTTCATCTCCATGCCCTCCCGAAAAATTCTTATTCGTTAATATCCCGTTTATTATATCATATATTTTCAAAGATTTCAATATAAAATGTGCATTTGTAAGAATTTTTTTTGTCGATTTATGTACCGTTTTTTCCGCGAATGACAAAACACATCATTTTTCGCGCAAAATTCCGCCGAACGACGGCGCAAAACCGAAACGATCTTTCAGCCACGTCAAATCCGTCGTCCAGCCCTCCGTTTTATTCCGTTCGAGATATACGCGGTTCGCTTCCGCAAGCGCCGCGTGAAATTCCGACTGCGTACAGCCGTTGACCTTGCAGAAATGCTCCTCCGCTTCCGCGCTGCGCCCCACCAAAAACGTGCGCCCGATATGAATGACTTCGTGGCAGCGGCGGCACACGGCGATTACCGTTTCCAATTTCTGCAATCCCTTTTTATCGTCATAGCTCCACTGTTCGTGGGCTTCGAGGCGAGAACTCCTCGCGCCGCAAATCATGCACTTCCCGCCCGCGCGGGAATAGGCGTCAAATCGTACGGCGTCCCACTGCTGCCGCGTAAGCACGCTACGCAGATTGGAATACCAGCATTCCTCGGGAACCATTTCAAAATTGAGTTTATACTTCTTCATGTTGCCTCCGTGAACGGCATGAGATGTAAACGCCGCGGACGGTGCAAAAGTAGGGGCGCGCGGCATATGGACGATACCGAGGGCGACGTAAAAATACGGACTATGCGGTATATGGACGATACTGAATACAGCGTAAAATACGGACTATGCGGTATATGGGCGATACTGAGGGCAACGCAAAAGTATAGGCTATGGCGTATGGACGATACCGAGGGCGGTAAAAACCGCAATCAGCGGATTTTACGCGAGCAGATATAAAATTTCCGCACACTGACGGAATGCCGTGGGCAGAGAAACCTCCTTTTCCAGCGCTTCTTCCGAATATGCGGGAAAGGGAGATTGTTCAGCCCGTACATAAAAGCAGGTCATATCCCAGCGGATATGCGTAAAAATATGCGTATAATTTTTACTCCTGACAATTCGGAACGAGGAGACGCCCCAACGCTCCAAAATCTCCTCGGGCGTTACCCCTTCCTCCGCGATGTGCGAAGGGAACTCGTTCATGCCCTTCAATACGCCCTCTTCGCGGCGCCTGACGGCGATGCCCGACGCCGTTTCGATGACGAACACGTATACTTTTTCCGAGCGCTTTTCCTTCTTTTTCGGCAAAACGGGATACTTCCCCTGAGAGTCGTGCTTCTTCGCTCCGCAAAGCTCCCGCAACGGACACTCCGTACATTTTGGGGAACGGGGCGTACAGATCAGCGCGCCCAGCTCCATTAAGCTCTGCGTAAAGTCCGAACAGTCGGCGCCTTCCTTCGGATATACCTCTTTCAGCTCTTCGCGCAAAAACGCGCGATAGGATAAATCCGAAATCTCCGTCGGATTTTCGAGGACTCTCGACAGCACCCGAAGCACGTTTCCGTCGATCGCCGGAACGGGCTTTCCGTATGCGATGGAAAGCACCGCCCCCGCCGTATAATCGCCTATTCCGGGCAGAGCTTTGATCTCCCGCTCCGTATCGGGAAAGCGGCCGCCGTAATCCCGCACCAGAACTCTTGCCGCTTTCTGCATGTTCCGAACCCGACTGTAATATCCCAGCCCCTCCCAAAGTTTCATGAGCTTCCCTTCCTCGCAGTCCGCCAGCGCTTCTACCGTGGGCAATTCTTTGAGAAAGCGAATATAATATTCCTTCACCGCTTCGACGCGCGTCTGTTGGAGCATGATCTCCGACACCCACACCCGATAGGGCGTCACTCCTTCCCGCCAAGGCAAAATCCGCTTGTTTTCGCGGTACCAGCCAAGAAGCGGCTGCGTAATACAAGAAAGACAAAAATTTTCCGTCATAACGAATTAAAAAAATCTATCGATTGCGTCAAAGAGGGGGTATCGGGATAACGGATCTCCTTCGGAAGCGTGAGGGAAGAATCCGCGTTCACGTAGGTCACGTCCGCTTTCCCCTCCCCCTTCGGCGTTACAAGACAGTTTCCGATTCCCACAAACGCCCCAGGATAACCGCTGAAAATACTCTTTAACAGGTCTGCGCCCGTGATGATCTCCACGCGGCCCGCTCCCACCGCTTCAAAGCACAGGCGATAGGGGTCGAGCATTCCGTCCCGCTTCACGTCGGGGAGCTCCTCTAAACCATCCATCACTACGAAAAGGCGGGGATAACCTACGTTCAGAGAGCGCATGCGCACCAGCTCCCGCACAGTATCCAGCGCCGAAAGATAATCCGCATAATTGTTGATGAACGGCACCGTCACGTCCGCCGCTCTCAGCCGCAAAAGCTCACTGTATTCCGCATACGGCGAAAGTATCAGAAACATCGCCTCCGAACGGTCGTATAGGCACGAGAGCGTAACCACGAGGCGACGGATAAATTCACTCCGCCCCGCGCCCGTCACGCAGACGTGATGATACCGTTCCGCGTTCTCCTCGCGATGCGCTACCGCGATATTCCCCGCCTCGTCGCGCCCCAGAGGTATACAGGCGCGAATTTGCTCAAATCGATAAACATTCTTCTCGGAAATCTCCGACAAAGAAGAAAGAAATTCTTCCGCTTTCATGACCGATCGTCCTTTTTGCCCCCGAAGGCGCATTTTTATATACCCTATCAGTATACTCCTGTTTGCCCGAAAAGTCAAGCGCGGGCGGGAAAGAAAATCAGAGCACGACGCGACGGAAAATGCGGGAAAAGGCGCGCTCACGGGAACCGTGGGCGCGCCTTTCCATAAAAATATAAGAGAGAAAATAATGAAAAAAATATAAAGAGAAATTTTGTGTGGTCTATATTAAGTGTCAGGAAACGGCGGTGAAATATTCGTCCTTATCGAAGGTAATGGAAAGTCCCACCGCTTTCCCGTCGCGCTCTACCGTCACTTTGACGGTATCGCCTTTCCGCACGCAGAGCAACAAGTCGATGACCTGATACCTGCGCCGAATTTCCGTTTTTGTATTTCCTACTATAATCGATTTGAGAATGTCTCCCGTCTCGAATACTCCGTCCCCCGCGCTGCCTTTGGTTATGTCTACAACCGAAACGGTCTCCACGATCACCGCCTTCCCGTTTTCCAAAATCGACTTGGACTCCACGGTCTGTACCGTGACGCCGAGCGTCGCCCGCTTCACCGAACCGTCGTTGTCTATGATATTGTCCACGACATACATCACTTGCGTGATCGGAAGCGCATATCCCATGTTATCGACGCTGTGAATTCCGTTCAGAACTTTATTGCCGTATTGGTCTTTTTTATAAATCAACGAATCGCCGAGCTTCGCGTTTGTGATACCGACCAGCTTTCCCTGCGCATCGAACAATCCGCCTCCCGAATTTCCGGAATTGATTGCCGCATCCGTCCGCATGACGCGCATACTGACCGCTGTCCCCGGATTTACCGTCGATTCCAACTGAATATATTCCGAATCTACCGAAATAACGCCCTCCGTAACGGAAATTCCGTCTCCTTCCGGATTTCCTATCGCAAAAACCTTCTCCCCCGTCGTTATCTCCTCGGAAGAACCGATCTCTGCTTCCTCCGCCGAGCTTTCCCGAAGAATTTCACTGCCCTGTACCTTCAAAACCGCAATATCGTAATCGGCAGATCCTCCGACATACGTCGCAGGTATCGCAAGTCCGTCCGTATTCTCGCCCGTTGAGGTATTTATATTCGTGATTCCGCCGTACAGCGAAAGATAAATATAATCCGCTGTTCCGTTATCGCTCTCCGAATCGTAAATGACGTGGAAATTCGTGATTACATAGGCGTTTCCCGCTTCTTTATTTAACTCATAAATCACGCCGCTGCCTGCCGCCCACGCGAGAGATGTCGTCGTCACCGTTCCGCCGAATGGCCAACTCGCTGTCTTTTTCGTCTCCCTGAACCCCGAATATACGCTCACGACAGACATCATGTTATGCGCAATCGCGTCCGTATCGTTATTCTCGCTCACGTCCGCCGAAAGATATTCGTCCAAAAATTCGAGAAAGCTTCCCTCATAACCGTTCTTGACCGCCGCCGCATATACCTCTTCTATATCGAGGTCGGCTCCGTCGCTGCCGTCCGCGCCTTGCAAACTTTTCAGCCAATCGGCCTCCGTTCCCGTAAATCCGTTCTCTACGGCTATCTCATACGCGGATTTTGAACCGAATGCCGAAAAATCGCAGGCGGAAAAACTTACCGCCATCACCGCAGTGCAGCCGAGCGCTACCGCTGCCGTCCAGATTTTTTTCATATCCGTTTGCCTCCCCGGACTCATGCAGGAGGATTCCCCCCCTGCAACTCCTTTTTTGATGCTTTCGATTTACACCTTCTATTATACCCGTCTTTTCGTTGATAGCTTTAAGATTTTTTGAAAACTACGTGAATTTTTTGCTAAAATCCTTCCAGCTCGTCTAACGTCAACGAAAACGACGGAATAAAATGCTCGAAAAAATACTCCACTTCCGGCATTTTCCGACCGTGCAAATCCTCCTCTATACTCTTTTTCGCACGCGAAAATTCACTGTTCCCCGAACGCAACTCCTCCAAGCATTTGATATACGCCGCCAATCGGTCCGCCGCCTTCACCAGCCGATATTCCTCGCTCCCCTCGTCCGCCAAAACATACGGCGCTATCTCCTCCTTCAATTCCTTCGGCAGCATGTCCGCTACTTTTTCGCACGCGCTACGCTCTAACTGCTTATACGCCCCCTGTATGCTGCGATTATAATACTTCACCGGCGTCGGAAGATCGCCCGTCATCACTTCGCTCGTCTCGTGATACAGCGCGTAAAGTACCGTCTTTGCAACGTCTGCGCTCCCACCGTAAATTTTATTGTGAATCGTCGCCAGCGCATGCGATATTACCGCTACGCTTTGGGAGTGCTCCATAATGTTTTCCTCCCGCTCCGAACGCATTAACTGCCACCGCTTGATATATTTCATTCTGTCAAGGTATGCATAAAAATCGTATCGCATTATTTTTTCTCCTCATCTATCTTTTTTTATTGACTTTTTTCTCCGTTTACACTATAATGATAATTACAAAATTCAATTATCCGTCGTGGGTGCTTTCACAAGCTGAGATTATACCATGGAATCGGCAAGGTAATACTTGAGCGAGATGACCGGTAACGAGGTTCAAAAGAGTTTTTTCGCGCCCGTGCGCCGTTTCGGGGGTTTTCCCCCCGCTTCGGCTTTCGGGCGCGACTTCTTTCTTTTCTGCCGCGACCAATCGGCGGAATAAAAGGAGGTTATCTTTATATGTTTCTCAACGCTCTTTTGGAAGCCAGCACGAAAACCACAAATATCGTCAAATGGGTTTCCGTCGGCGCTATCGTGCTCCTCTTCGGAGTCATCGCCGTCATCTGTGTCAAAGGCAAAAAACAGTATGACGCAAAGCATATCGCTTTCGCCGGTATCTCACTCGGTTTGTCCTTCGTCTTATCTTTTCTCAAAGTGAAACCCGTAATGTATGGCGGCTCCATTACCCTCGCAAGTTTCGTTCCCTTACTCATCTACACTTACGTTTACGGGCTTGCCGACGGATTGCTTACGGGGCTTATCTTCGGATTATTCAACTTCGTCACCGACCCTTATATCCTTACCCCCATGACGTTTATTCTCGATTTCCTGCTCGCATTCGCATCTATCGGGCTCATGGGACTTGCCAGAAAGTTCACCAAAAAGACTACTTTTAACGTCGTCCTCGGCACCGTCGCCGTGTACGTCGTCCGTTTCGCTTTCCACCTTTTCTCGGGCATGATTTATTTCTCCATGGACCAGGTATGGGCTGAACTTCCGAATTGGGCGATATCTAATGGCGGTTTCATCTATTCCTTCATCTATCAATGCGTATATCTCCCCGCCGATTGCGCTATCGCCGCCGTCGCCATGTACGTCCTCGCAAAAACAAATGTATTGGACAAGCTCAGCGCGCTTATGAAGCCTAAAAAATATGCGACAGCAGGTACGACGGAAAGGGCAGGTGAGACGGGCGCGAACGCAAAGGCGAACGCGGGCGATGGAGAAACTGCAGAAGGGGAAACCGCCGCCGCAGATACGAAACCCGCAAACAGAAAATCCTGACGGATACGAACCCCGTGAACGGGACAGCCGTTTCGAGACAAACTCGTGAATGGGATAACCGTTGCGAGGCGAATCCGTAAACGGAATAACCGTTGCGAGGCGAACCCGTAAATGGGACGGCCGTTTCGAGACGAACCCGTGAATGGGACGGCCGTTTCGAGACGAACCCGTGAATGGGATAACCGTTGCAAAGCAAAAAACGTAAACGGGATAAGCCGTTGCAAAGCAAAAACCGTAAACGGAATAACCGTTGCGAGGCGAATCCGTGAACGGGATAACCGTTGCGAGGCGAATCCGTGAACGGGATAACCGTTGCGAGGCGAATCCGTGAACGGGGAAACCCTTTCGGAACGAAAAACCTAAACGGAACAGTCGTCGAAAGATAAAGTCCTTAAACGGGACAACCGAAAACAAACGGCGCAGAAAACTGCCTTAATCCCCCGTGCGGAAATTCGCACGGGGGATTTTACTAAAAAACAGCTACTTCGTCGAGGCGCTTCTTGTCCACTATGATGCGGCCGTTTTCCAAATCTACCTGCTTCACGACTCCTTTCACCGCGGGGAAAAGGATCTCCTTCCCCTCCCGCTCTATCGTGTATACCTCCGACGACAGCGGCGCCACGTCTTTCACCGTCCCCAAAACCTCGCCGCTCTCCGTCTCCACCGAAAGGCCTAAAATATCCGCGATATAATACCGCCCCTCTTCCAATTCGGGCGCATCCTCTCTATCCCCTTCTAGCTTCTTGCCGCGCATGAGTTCCGCTGCGTTTCGGTCAGGTACTCCGCGCAAGCCTAAATACGCAAATCCGTCTCCGCCTACCCGAAAAGACAAAATTTTATACGGCTTCCCTTCGATATATACCTGCCCGAAAGCCTTCACATCCTCCGGTTCGTCCGTATAGGTCTTGATTTTCAGCTCCCCGCGGATTCCCTGCGGCTTCAAAACCTCTCCGATGATGAGTCTTTCCATTCTTCGCCTCCCCGTTTCGTCATAGCCGAAAAAAGGCTTTCGCTACGAAAGCCTTTTCCCTTGCCCCGAATTTTATTCGGCTTCTTCGTCCGTCGCTTCTTCCGGTTCGCGGTCTACCGCGTTCCCGCCCTTTTCCTTGATTTCCACGACGTAACGCTTACTGTTTCTCGGCGTCGCCGCACGGACGATCGTCCGCAGCGCCTTCGCAATTTTACCCTGCTTGCCGATGACTTTTCCCATATCCGACGAAGGCAGCGTCACCACGATTTCGATTACGCGCTCCTTTTCATTGACCGCGTATTCTATGTGCTCCTTATCCTCCGCAAATTGGTTGACGATATATTGTACTAATTCTAACATTCTTTACCTCCCGATTCCTCTGTATTCTCTTAGACGGGCAGGCGACTATTACTTCTTCGACTTCTTCCCTTTCGTCTTGGAAGGGCTCAACTTCGCAGGCTTCTCCATCGCCCCTGTCTTTACGAGCAGGTTCTTCACTGTCTCCGTCGGCTGTACGCCCTTTTTCAGCCAATCCTTCGCCTTCTCGACGTCGATCGTCAGCTCTACCGGATCGCACGTCGGACGATAATGCCCCACGCAGTCGATATATTCGCCGCTCATCGCTTTACGGCTGTCCACCACCACTACGCGATAAATGGGGTTCTTTTTGTCGCCCATTCTGAAAAGTCTCATTTTTACCATGATTATACCTCCAAAAGTATGTTAAAATTTTTTGTCTCTCTCGTATCAAAAAGGCATTCTGAATTTGCCCTTGTTACCCTTTAATTGCTTCATGAGCTGCTTCGTTTGGTCGAATTGCTTCAAAAGCTGGTTGATCTCCTGCACGCTCGTACCCGACCCCGCCGCGATTCGACGCTTCCTCTTGCTGTCGATGATCGACGGATTATCCCGCTCCGCCTGCGTCATCGACAATATCATCGCTTTCGTATGCTCTATCCGCTTCTCGTCGATGTCCTTTTCGTTCACTTTCAGCTTATTCATTCCGGGCAGCATGCTCATCATCGCCTGCGCTCCGCCCATCTTTTTCAGCATCGCAAACTGTTCAAGATAGTCACTCAGCGTGAAGGAGTTCTCCTTCATCTTCTGCTGCATCTTCTTCGCGTCTTCTTCCGTGATCGCCTGCTGCGCTTTCTCGATCAGCGAAAGCACGTCGCCCATACCCAAAATTCGGGACGCCATGCGCTCGGGATAGAACGGCTCCAAATCCGACAGTTTCTCGCCCACGCCGATGAACTTGATCGGCTTGCCCGTCACCGCCTTGATCGAAAGGCATGCGCCGCCGCGCGTATCGCCGTCCAGCTTCGTCAAAATCACGCCCGTGACATTCAGCCGTGCGTTGAACGTCTCCGCCACGTTGACCGCTTCCTGTCCCGTCATCGCGTCCACGACCAGCAGGGTTTCCGTCACGTCTACCTGATTCTTGATATTTTCCAGCTCCTGCATCAGCGTTTCGTCGATCTGCAATCGCCCCGCCGTATCCAGAATTACCGTATCGTAACCGCCCGAACGCGCGTACTCGATCGCCTGTCCCGCCGTCTTTACGGGGTTCTGCGTTCCCTTCTCGAACACCTCTACCCCCGCGTTCCTGCCCACGACCTGCAACTGCGCGATCGCCGCGGGACGGTACACGTCCCCCGCCACCAGAAGCGGACGCTTCCCCTGCTTCTTCAAAAGCAGCGCCAGCTTACCGCACAGCGTCGTCTTCCCCGCGCCCTGCAAACCGCACATCATGATTACCGTCGGAAGTTTGGGCGAAACTTCGATTTTCGCGTTCTTCGAACCCATCAGCGCGATGAGCTCGTCATTCACGATCTTGATGACCTGCTGCGCGGGATTGAGCGAGGACAGTATTTCCTGCCCCACCGCTTTCTCCGAAACCTCCGCGATAAACTGCTTGGCTACCTTCAAATTGACGTCCGCTTCCAAAAGCGCTACGCGCACTTCCCGCATCGCCGTGCGGATTTCCAGCTCCGTCAGCTTGCCCCGCTTGGTCAGTTTGGAAAATATATGGTTCAATCGCTCCGAGAGCGACGCAAACAATGCCATACTTATCCGTCCCTCCTTTCCAAAATTTCCGCCAGCTCCTCCGCGCGCTCCGTCAACTCGGGCAGCTCCGCTTTCAGCCGCTCCGCCCACGCCGAAACTCTCTTCGCCGCACTCACGAAACCCAGCTTTTTCTCGTACTCCTTCAAACGGCGGTCTACCTTGCCGAGACAATCCGAAACGCTCTGCCGCGAAACTCCGTTCTCCTCCGCGATCTCGCCCAGCGAAAGATCGTAATTATAATAAAGCTCCGCGATTCTCCTCTGCCGCTCCGTCAACAGCGCTCCGTATGCGTCGAACAGACGCACCGTCTCCATATCCTTCCCCCCGAATTCTTCCGACATCCTCCGTGCCTCCGTTCCTTCTGACGCTCTATCATTATACCCGAAAAAATTATGCCTGTCAAGCAATTTTACTTGACAGGCATAAAAAATTTTATACAAACAGTTGCAGAATATCCACCAAAATGGCGAAACCGAACAGGAAAATGATTCCGATAAAGTGAATCATCGCCTCGACCTTGCGGTTGATGGGCTTCTTCCGAATCCACTCGATGATCGTGAACACGACCTTCGACCCGTCCAGCGCGGGAATCGGCAAGAGATTGAACACCGCAAGGTTCACGCCGATAAAGCCCGAAATGTTCAAAAACGACCATATTCCGCCGAGTGCGGCTTTCGAAGTCTCCTTTATCGTCGTCACGGGCCCGCCCATACTGTCCAGCCCCATTTTACCCGTCAAAAGCTCGCCGAGAGAACGGAGCACCAGACCGCCGAGCTTGCCCGAATAGACGAACGAATCCCCCACCGCTCTGAAAAAGCTCTGTTTCACGGGCGTGCCCATGAGACCGTAAATTCCCAGCACGTCGAGCACGGCGTACACGTCCGACATATTCTTGAAATTCGCGTCCTCGGCAATAACGACTTCGAGCGTCATCGATCTATCGTTTCTGACGACCTCTATTTCCGCCGTATCGCCCGCTTTCTTTCCGCGCAGGGCGTCTACATAGTCGGTGTACATGAACATGCTCTTTCCTTCCACCGAAACGATGACGTCGCCCGGCAAAAGCCGCGTCGTATCCGTCGGATCGGAAACCGTCTGCGACGTTGCCTGTTCCGAGTCGTCGGGCTTCTGCATGACCACATACTGCGGCTGTCCCACGCAGGTGAACATAATAATGATAATCACGAGCGCCAGAAGATAATTCATTGTCGCGCCCGCTATCAGAACGATAATGCGTTTCCAGGGCGGCTGGTTGTTAAACTTTTTGCCCTCGGACGAGCGAGAGACGGGAGCCGCGCTTTCGGGACGGAGGGAGGACGGAGAATCCGCGGGAGAGGCTGCGGAAGCCGAAGGTGCGTTTGCCAAAGGCGGAAAATCCGCGGAAGTAGCACGCCCGTCCGATGCGGAAGCCGAACCCTCCGTCGCAAAAGGAGCGGACGAAGAAGCCGCCGAGGCCGATCGACCGAGGGGCGCGTGAGAGTCCGCAAAGCGGCCGTCCGACGCGGGCGAAGGGGATTCAAAGCGACCGGAAGCGGGCGACGAGAGGTGGGAGGCAGATTTTGAGGACATGTCCTCAAAGGGTTCCGACGGCGGCGAAGCGGGAGAGTCCGCGTCGTCCGTATCGTCCTCTCCGTCGAAAGCGCAATAGCCGCCGAGAGGGATTACGCGCAGCGCGAACAGCTCGCCCGTCTTTTTACTGCGTTTTTTGAAAATCGCGGGCCCGAAGCCGACCGAAAATTCTTCGATTTTGAAATGCAGGAGTTTTCCTGCGATATAATGCCCGAATTCGTGTATCGTCACCATGACGAGCAAGATGACGATTGCAAGCACTACGCCGCCGATACTCTTCATCGCCGACGAAAAACTCAACAACTGATTGAACAAATGTATTCTCCTCTTTATTCCGTCTTTGCGGGAAGTCCCGCGATAAATTCCGCGGCGTATCTTCTCGCCGCCGCGTCCGTCTCCGCCAATGCTTCATACCCGTCTATACGGGTACGGGATACCTTTTCGAGCGTCCTTTTTATAGTCTCCGCAATCAGGGGAAAAGATATCCGTTCTTTCAAAAACGCGCCTACCGCGATTTCGCCCGCCGCGTTCAGCGCGCAAGGGTAGTTATCGCCTGCCTCCGCCGCCGAAAGCGCCAAGTCGTAACACGGAAACCGCTTTCGTTCCAGCGGCAGGAAACGAAGCGCGCCCAGCGACTCAAAATCCAAGGGCTTCAATCCGCAGTCCATGCGCTTCGGATACGTCAGCGCAAGCTGAATGGGCAATTCCATGGAAGGATAGCTCAACTGCGCCAAAATTCCGCCGTCGTCGAACTCCACCATGGAATGTATGATGCTTTCGGGCTGGACGAGCGTATGAATTTTCTTTAATTCCGTGCCGTAAAGCCATTTCGCTTCGATCACCTCGAAGCCCTTATTGAGCAGCGTGGCGCTGTCGATCGTGATCTTTGCGCCCATGCTCCACGTCGGGTGTTTCAGCGCGTCGCGGAAAGTCACCTTCTTCAACTGTTCTTCCGTATAAGAATAAAAGGGGCCGCCGCTCGCCGTGATGATCAATCGGCGGAAAGGGGCGTCGAGTCTGAACCCCAGCGCCTGCCAAAGCGCCGAATGTTCGCTGTCCACGGGCATGAGATCGACTCCCGCGCGGGAGATTTCCCGCATGACGAGTTCTCCCCCGCAGACCAGCGTTTCCTTATTCGCCAGCGCGATATTCTTTTTGAGACGCGCCGCTTCCAGCGTATATCTGAGCCCCGCGAAGCCCGTCGCCGCGATCACCGCCGTATCGCCGTACGTCAACGCTTCCATGCCCCCGTCCGTTCCGCTCGAAAAGCGAGTCCCCGCGGGGATTTTACCGCGGACGGAACGAGCCGCTTCTTCGTCGATCAACGCGGCAAACTCAGGGCGAAATTCCTCTACCTGCTGCAAAAACAGCTCCGCGGAAGTATTGGCGACGAGAGAAACGATTCTAAATTCCTCCTTATTCCGCCTGACGACCGAACAGGTTTGTCTGCCGATAGAGCCCGTACTCCCGATCAGAGAAATGCTTTTCAATGCCGCGCCTCCTTTATCGACAAAAAGTACCAATCCCGAAAAAAGAGAGGTACTTTTGTGCGTCTTTCATGATTTTAAGCGATTACGTGTATGAGTGTGAAACAAAGGTAAACGACCACCGTCGCAAACTGCGTCCCGTCTATCCTGTCGAGTATTCCGCCGTGGCCCGGCATGAGCTTGCCCATGTCCTTGATGTCCACTTTTCTCTTGATACAGCTTTCGACGAGATCGCCGAATTCCGTGGCGGCCGCGGTCAAAAGGCCGATTCCGAGATACACGGGAAGCCAGAGCGCCATATTTTCAAAACTCCCCGCGACCGCATTATAGGAAAAATACAAAATCGCGGCGCCCACGAGCCCGCCGACCAATCCGCCGATTCCGCCGATTACCGTCTTATTCGGGCTTACGGTCGGAGCCATCTTTTTGGGGAATCTGCCTTTGAGAAAACGGCCGAACACGTACGCCAGCGAGTCCGCAAACGGGGATATGACGAACACGAATAAAATCGCGAGATCGGAATTCAGCGCAAGGGCCGAAAGAGAGTCCGCCCCCTCTATATGATTCGCAAGCGTGAGAAGCGTCAGAAAAAGCGTGGGATACACGGCGGAAAGAAAAGATATACCGATGCTTTCCAAAGAGGTCTCCTCATGGCGTATCACGAGAAGAGACAAGAGTGCGACCGCAAGCACGAAAAAGCAAGCCGCCGCAGCCAATGCGCCCGAGGAAAAGAACTGTTCGAAAAGAGCACAGCCAGGTATGCAGAGAACAGCAAAAATAAGCACGAGCACTCTCTCAGCTCCCGTGATCTTTTCCTTCATCGCGCGCAACATTTCAAAAGTCCCGATCAGCGCGAAAGCGTAAATCAAACCGTCGAAAAACAAATCGTGGACGAAAATCTTCAAAAGAAAAAACACGAGCAGCACCGCTATATAGCATGTGCCCGTAACCAAACGGATTTTCATAAGTTTAACCCTTCTTTTTACACTGTTCGTCCGTCTTTCCGAATCGGCGGGTACGGCGGCCGTATTCCGCGATCGCTTCGTCTAAGTCTTCGTCCGAAAATTCGGGGAACATCTTATCCGAAAAATACAGCTCTGCATACGCCGACTGATACAGGAGATAATTGGACAATCGCATTTCCTTGCCCGTGCGAATGACGAGATCCGGATCGGGCTGGCCGTGCGTATACAGGAGAGAGGAAAAACTTTCCTCCGTCACACGCTTACCCGCCTCCACCGCAAGGTTTACCGCGCGGATAATCTCCGCGCGGGAGCCGTAACCGAGCGCGACGTTTACTCCCCTGCCCTCGTATTTCGACGATTCTTCCTCCGCTTCTTTCAAGAGTCTCTGCACGTCTTCGGGCAACAGTCCGATATCGCCCAAAATCCGCAGGCGGACGCCCCGCGAACAAATCTTGCGCATACAGTCCAAAAAATTCTTGCGGATAAGCTCGAACAGGCCGTCGAGCTCCTCCTTCGGCCGCTTTAAGTTCTCCGTGGAAAGCGCGTACACCGTCACGTATTCGATTCCGAGGTCAAAAGCATGCTCCAAAAGCCCGACCATGCGGCTCATTCCCTGACGGTGCCCGTACGAACGGGGCATCAGCCGCTTCTTCGCCCAGCGGCCGTTGCCGTCCATGATGACGGCTATATGCCGCGGCAATCCCTCCCCGTCTATTTTATTCTTCTTCATGGCTCAAATAGACATCAATTCCTTTTCTTTTGCCGAAACGACTCCCTCTAATTTCGTCATCGCCGCCGAAACCGTCTTTTCGACCTCCCCTTCGCATGCCGAAAAATCGTCCTCCGAAAGCTCCTTCGCGGTCTTCATCTTCTTCAAACCGTCCAGCGCGTCGCGGCGGCTGTTTCTCACCGCAACCTTCGCTTCTTCGCCCATCTTCTTGATTTGCTTGACCAGCTCCTTCCTCCGCTCCTCCGTCATGACGGGGAACACGATTCGGATTACGTTTCCGTCGTTCGTCGGCGTGAGTCCCAAATTCGACTGCAAAATCGCTTTCTCCACCGCCTTCAACAACGATTTATCCCACACGCTGATTTGCAGGCACCTCGCGTCCAGCGCACTGATATTTCCAAGCTCTATGAGCTTGCTCATGCCGCCGTAGGCCTCCACTTCCACTCTGTCCAGCACGTGAGGATTTGCCCGTCCCGCACGGATCGCCGTATATTCGCCCTCTAACACGGAAATCGTCTTTTCCGTCTTATCTTCGAGCTCTAACATCAATTCTTCCACTTTCTCGTTTTCAATCATAGCTTTTTCTCCTTGTTTTTTATGGTTTATACCGTGATCACCGTGCCCAGCTCCTCGCCGCACACCGCACGCACGATTGATTTGTCTTCGTTCAGTCCGAACGCTAACGTAGGTACGTTATTCTCCATGCACATCGTCGCCGCCGTGAAATCGATAACCTTTAACCCGCGGTTGATAATGTCCGAATATCTCAGGTTTTCATACTTCTTCGCAAACGGATTCGTCTTGGGATCCGAATCATAAATCCCATCCACGTTCTTCGCCATCAACAGTATATCCGCCGATATTTCGCACGCCCGAAGCGCCGCCGCTGTGTCCGTAGAACAATACGGATTCCCCGTTCCGCAGGCGAAAATTACAATCCGCCCTTCCTCGAAATGTCGAATCGCTTTCCGCAATATAAACGGCTCCGCCAAAGAAACCATGTTCAGCGCCGTCTGTACCCGCACGGGAACTCCACGCTGTTCTATCG
>CAKXBD010000027.1 GCA_934871445.1 uncultured bacterium
TCTTTATACCGACCCGAACGGAAAACTCATAAAGACGCTGATGGACGTCTATAATCGCGCGACGGGCAGGAACGAAAAACCTATCGCCATCGGCGGCGGAACGTATGCAAGAGCGCTGAAATGCGGTTGCGGCTTCGGCCCCGAACTTGAAAACGAGGAAGCGACAATTCACCAACCCAACGAATATATCACTTTCGACCGAATCCGTATGATGAGCGAAATTTATTACGAGGCAATTAAAGAGCTGACCAAATAATGCCTGAAAGGTAAAAAACGGATTTAATAAAGTCGGAAAGCTGCCGACAGCGGAAGAATCGGACTCGGCAAGAGAACCGCTCCATAACATTTATTTTTCACAAATATGCGGCCCGTGGGAAACCCGCGGACCGCATATTTAGTGAGAGAATATGAAAAAAGTTTTACGTATGATCTTGTCCAGCCCCTTCTTTTAAGAAACGTCCTCTCTATTTACACATATATTTTATCACATAATACATTTTTTGTGTGATAAAATAGTGAAAATAAAATGAAATATAAAAGAAATTAAAAAATATATAATTTTTTTAAATAATTAAAATCAAAATTTGCTTCCGACGTTCCATTTAGAAAAAATTGCCTCGGCAATACGGAGTCCGTCTGCGGCGGAGGATGTGATTCCGCCGGCATATCCCGCGCCCTCGCCGCAGGGATACAGCCCCTCTGCGGCGGGCGATTGAAAATTCAAGTCCCGTTCGATGCGAACGGGGGAGCTGGTGCGGGATTCTACCGCCGTGAGCACTGCGTCGGGACACGCAAAGCCTTTAAGTTTGCGATCCATATCCCGAAGAGCCGCGGAAACGGCAGACGAAACGGTGGAGGGAAGAACGGAGCGGAGATCCGCAAACCGAGTTCCCGCAGGGTAGGTAGGCAAGACGCTTTTGAACCCGCCGCTCTCCCTTCCCGAGAGGAAATCCCCGACCAGCTGTACGGGCGCCGAATAATCGTTTCCTCCGGCCGCAAAAGCCGCGCGTTCCAGACTTCGCTGAAACTCTATTCCCGAAAGCGGAGAATCGCCGGAAAAATCGCGTTCGGAGACCTGCACGACCAAAGCGCTGTTAGCATTGCGTCCGTCGCGGGCATAATTGCTCATACCGTTTGTCACGACGCCGCCCTCCTCGCTCGCCGCGGGCATGACAAAGCCCCCGGGACACATGCAGAAAGTAAAGGCCGCGCGATCGGAAGCATGGGAGACCAACTTATAGTCGGCCGGGGGAAGCACGGAGAAGCTCTTGCCGTATTGAGCGAACCCGATTTCAGATTGCAGATGTTCTATGCGGACGCCGACGGCAAAATCCTTTTTTCGCAGGGGAATTCCGCGGGACAAAAGCATTTCAAAGGTATCTCTGGCGCTGTGCCCCACGGCGAGGACGAGCGCGGAAACTTCTATCGTCTCCGCCGCCCCTTTCGCATGCGACAGCTTTGCCCCCTCGATTTTTCCGTCCCTCACGACAATATCCGTCAGTCGGGTATCAAACAGGACGGTTCCGCCGGAGCGTTCGATAAAAGAACGCATATTCTTTACGACGATTTTGAGTTTATCGCTTCCGATATGCGGTTTGTTCAGCCACAGGATTTCCTCGGGAGCCCCGAAACGAACGAACGTTTCCAGCACTTCGCGATTGAAACCGCCGTGCGTCTGGGTATTGAGCTTTCCGTCGGAAAAGGTTCCGGCACCGCCTTCCCCGAATTGAATATTTCCTTCCCCGTCCAAAATTCGGGTCTTTGTAAATTTTTCTATCTTCTTTTCCCGTTCCTCTATGCACGGGCCCCGCTCCGCCACGACGGGGTGGATTCCGTGCGCCAACAGCCTTATGGCGCAAAATAATCCCGCGGGACCGCTTCCCGCGACGAGCACGGGCGCGGCGGGAAGTTTATTTGCGGGTAAACGGGGGATTTCGGGCATTTTTTCCGATTGCTTTTCCGAAGAAAATTCTATCGTATAGATATATCGGATATTGTTTTTATTCCGCGCGTCCAAAGACTTTTTTAGAATTTTGAAATACGCGGGCTTTTTATGCAATGACTTCTCGGCAACGAGAAGAAGCTCCCGTTCGCTCTGTTCCGGGCGCAATTTGATGTCCGACAGCGTCTTTTTTGTCATGCCTCTCTATCCTTCCTTCTTTCGTTCAGCGCGTCCGCCACGAGCCTCGCCGACGTATACGCCCATTGCAGATTATATCCCCCACATTCCCCGTCCACATCCAAAATCTCGCCCGCGAAATACAGTCCTTTGACCAAACGGCTCTGCAAAGTCGCATCGGTTTCCGTAAGGCGAATGCCTCCCTTGGTCACTTGTGCATAGTCGAAACCCAGCGTGCCGCTCACGCGCAGCGTAAAATTTTTAATTCCCGCCGCAACGGATTTCGGATTCGGGTCACAGCGTTTCATCACCGCCCGACCGAGCTGATTATTCAAAATTCCGCAGAGGAGCTCCCCTTCGGGAAAAACACCCGACTTTTGTTTATTTTCGAGAATACGAACGAGTTCCGTCTCCTGTACCTCGGGCAAAAAAGCCAATGAAAGAACGACGTCTCCCTTTTCCGCCCGATCGGATAAAAAGGCCGACAGGCGAAAAATCGCGTCGCCCGATACGCCGTAATCCGTGAAAATGACGTCTCCGCGCTCTTTGCCCAACTTCGTCCACCCTTCATAGGCGGAAACGTCCGCTTCGACGCGGATTCCCTTCAAGCCGCGAATGGGCGCGGTCTCCGTTTTAAGCTGAACCAATGACGGATATAAAGCGGTGACGGAATGTCCGAAGGCTTCGGCCAGCGCATACCCGTTTCCGTCCGAGCCGAAATTTTTCGCCGCTTTTCCGCCTGTGCACAAGACGACGTTTTCGGAAAAGAAATTTTCTTTTCCGGCCGGCGTCTCCGCCGTTATCTTAAAGTCTCCTTTTCCCCGTTCGATCGACGTTACGAAAACGCCCGTACGGACGGACACTCCCTTCGCCACGACCGCATATCTCAAAAGGTCTGTCACGGAGGAAGCCTGCCGGCCGGCAGGATAGACCCGCCCGCGCTCGTCGGGCAGGAAAAGTCCGCCTAACCCTTGAAAAAACGCGAGCATGTCCTTTTCTCCGTGCTCGGACAGTCCTTCTAAAAGTCGGACGGAAATATCGGGCGCAGAAGAAAAATAATGTGACTTTGACATGTTTATGTTCGTGACGTTGCCTTGTCCGTTTCCCGTAGCGGAAAGTTTTCTGCCCACCCGCTCCCCGCGTTCCAGCAAAAGGACGTCCCCGCGCAGGGACGCCGCGCAAAAGAGTCCCGAAGCTCCGCCGCCGATAATTGCCGTTGTTGCCTTTTTCATGGTTTTCATTGTACCTCTTTTTCTGCATAAAGTCAATTTATTTTGAAAACTATTGAATTTTTTTTCGGTCAGCCTATTGACTTTCCGGCAAATTTATATTACAATATATGGTGAAAAGGAAAAGTATTACAAATTTATGCGGAGGTTGACATGTTTTTCGAATATCTGAAAGAAAATCCCGTCCTGACAGCCGTTTTGTGCGCTGCTTTGGCAATTATCGTTATCGTCATTATCGCTCTTTGCGTTAAGAGTTCGAAGGCACGAAAAACCCGCGCAGAGACAGAAAACAACGCTGCTCGCTCGATAGCGGGTACCGCGAAAGCAAACGAAGTGCAGTCCTCGGAAACGGATAAATCCGAGGCTCTCGCCAAAAATCGTTCGGGGCATGAATCCGCCGAACCGTCCGAATCGAAAACGGACGAAGAGGATACGGCGGCGCGCGAATCCGTGCCCGACGAAACAGACAAAGCGGAAGAGTTTAACACAAGCGAAGTCACAGCCGACGAGCCGAAAACAGACAGCGCGGAAACCGAAATACCGAAGCCGTGTAAGCAGGCGGATACGGCGGCTGAACAAGGACAAACAGAAGTCTCCCCTACCCTTTCTGCACAAGTTGAAAAGGAGGAGACCGGAGAAAAATTCGTTTCTTTGCCTGAAACGGCAGCAGAGGCGGTTGATATGACGGATCTTCCCGCCGACTCTGAAACAAATAAAGAAATCTATACCGTAAACGAAGCCGATATTGAAAAAGATATTCCGAAATCCGAAGCGGGCGAGACGGAGAAAAATCTCGAAGGGGCCGAAAAAATTTTCACGGTAAAAGAAGATGCCGTGCAAAAGAACGACGAAACGGCAACCGAGACCGAAAAGGAATCCGGAGAGAATGCAGCGGAAGAAAAGTCCGCAGAGAAAGAGAAGAAAAAAGGAAAAAATAAATCCAAGGAGGGAAAAATGGATATAGAAGACCTCAGAAATGCACCAATCGAAGAAGAGTCCGAGTTCTACGACGAGGACGACGAAAACGACAAAATTGCCCGTTACAGCGGTAAATGGGTAATCTGCCGCGTAGTGACGGCGGGAGCGAAAAATTCAGACGAAATCAAAGAGGACGGCGATGAAATGTTCTTCTTTGAGCTCCGCGCCTCCAATGGAGAAAAGCTCCTGACCAGCGAGGAGTACACGACTTACAACGGAGCCTTGAACGGCATTGAGACTCACAAAGCCAATATCGAACGCGGCAATTTCAAAATCATGCTGTCGAAAAAAGGCGATTATATTTTCAAACTTTTAAGCGGGAAAAATATGCTCCTTTGCATGGGCGAACACTATGCGACCAAAGCGCGCTGCGAGAGCGCGATAGCCTCTGCAAAACGGTTTGCAAAAACAGCCATTATCGATGAAAACGTTCAGGATATCGTCATTACTCCTCCGCCCGAAGAAGATGACGGAGAACTGCCCGAAATTCCCGACAACGGCTATAACGGAAAATGGATTATCCGCGCGCACACTGCGGAAGACGGAGAGCAGGTATTCTATTTTGAATTATTCGCCTCCAACGGAGAGAAATTATTGTCGAGTGAAGAATACACCACTTATATTGGCGCAATTAACGGAATCGGAACACATAAGACAAATATCGAACGCAGTAATTTCCGAATCTCTCTCACGAAGCGCGGAGATTATATCTACAAACTTCTGAACGGAAACGGACAGCTTCTCTGCCTCGGCGAACATTACAAAACGAAGCGCAGATGCGAAAATGCCATTGAATCGGTGAAACGTTTTGCCAAAAACGCCCCCATTCTTTCCGATTCGGAGACTGTCAATAAAAACGCATAAGCAATTCTCCTAAAACCGATAAATGATACTTTTTCCTTTTGCCGCGACTGTGTCCGTTTTCCGCAATTCAGAAATTGAGGAGCATCGTCGAAAAAAGAAAAAGCGTGATTTCTCCGTTGTTTTTGCTCGCACCGCGGCATACCTCCGTTTAGACGAGCGCTCTCGTCCTTAACGAAGTAAAAACTTTACTTATAAAAACTCCCCTCCGACGATATTGATAATCGTCGGAGGGGAGTTCTCCGTTTCTGTCGAAACTATGCGATCGCCCCGATTTTCTCCTCTGTCTCAGTCGAAACCGTCGCCGTGATTTTCGTCTCGTCCCGCGACTCTTTCGAATGAAACTTTAATCGTCCCCTAAAATCAATCCTTGTTATTAAAATCCACGGTAAACGTCGTCCCCTCACCCAACACGCTCTGAACATGCAGCGTCCAGCCGGCTTTGCGGCAGATTTTTTTCACCACGGCAAGCCCCAATCCGAAACCGCCGTTCTTTCCGCTGTGTGATTTATCCACCGTAAAAAATCGTTCAAAAATACGTTCCAGATTTTCTTCCGCTATGCCGATTCCCGTATCCGTTACCGTAAGCCGAATGCCGCCCGTATCCTTTCTCTTTATCCCCACAAACAGACTTCCGTTCTCCTTATTGTATCTTATCGCGTTGCGAATGAGATTTCCGAGCACCTCGCTCAATCGTTCATGACGACTCATAATCATGATGTCCGCATCTATATCCTTTGTCAATGAAATGTTCCGCTTTGCAATGTCGGGCGCAAGACTGTCCAGCGTCTCCGAGGCAAGTTTGGAAATATTCACTTCATAATCGGGAAGCTCATCGTTATCTATTTCGTTATAATTGATAATGCAGGCAATCAAATTGGAAAGTCTGTCGCTCTGTTTGACCAAAGTATCGGCCGCCGTTTTTGTCTGCTCCCCGTTGAGTACTCCGCTTGCAAGCAGCTCCGAATAGCCACGGATAGAGGTCAGAGGCGTATTCATCTCATGGGTAATATTGGCAATAAAATCATTTTTGGAACGTTGAGCACGCTCGACGAGCTCTTTTTCCTCCGATAATTCCTTAAATTGTTCCGCCACCTCTCGATTTCGGTTATTCAGGAGTTCGACAATCGGCTGTAATTCAGGATACTTTGTGGAAAGTTTCAGATTGAGTGCGGCGTCTTTTGCGAGTTTTCTCACGGGGCTGATAATATATTCTGTTTCGATATAAGTAAACAGCAGGCACACGAGGAAATCGAGAAGGAGAAACCAAACGATGGTAGGCAGGATATTTCCGAATACCTGCCATTCCGACGCCCCCGAAACAGCAATGCGGACGAGATAAATATCTCCTTCCAAAGGCGTCATTTTGCGACAGTAATACACCATATCCTCGCCGAGCGAGGCGCTATGCCGCACGGAATAACCCTCTCCCGAAGCGAGCGCCTCTTTCACCTCCTCGCGGTCGGAATGGTCGTCCAAATTTTCGCCGCTACTGTCTCCGAGGACTTCTCCTTCACGATCCAAAAAAGTTACGCGGAGACCAGATAACTTTTCGGAATACTCCTTCGCACCCTCCTCGTCAAGGGAATATCCGCCGTCCTCGAAAAGATTCATATAGATTTTTAGGCTTTCCTGCGTATTTTTGACGAGACTGTTATAAAATACCTGTGTGGAAAGTATCGCATAAACGAGAAGCAGAACCGCCATGATAAGCTGCGATATCCACAATATCTTTCTTCGCATTTTTTGTACCCCTTCTTTCAAAAAACGGATAGATGCAACCCTGCCCTATCCGTTTTTGTTCAATTTTTACGGAAACGATATCCGACCCCGAATACCGTCTCGAAATTGTCTATGCCCAGCTTCCTCAGTCGCGCGATATGGTTATCCAGCGTCCTCGTCTCCGTATCGACATAGCCCCAAATCTCGGTGAGAAGCGTATCCCTAGACAGGACGATGTCCGCATTTTTCATGCAATATTTCAATAGCTCAAATTCCTTTCTGTTCAGATCGAGCGGACGGGAATCCAAAGTTACAGTCATCGTATCGCTGTTGAGCTCTAATTTCCCTATCCTGATTACATTGTTCCCCGCTCTGCGCCTCAAAGCGGCTTTCACACGAGCCACCAGCTCCATAACGCCGAAAGGCTTGGATATATAATCGTCTGCGCCCAGATTCAGGCCCGTTACTTTATCCCCTTCCTGTCCCAACGCGCTGAGCATGATACAACACACACTAGGATATCTGTCTTTGACCGATTGCAGAACTTCCAATCCGTTTCCGTCCGGAAGCATAATGTCCAACAAAGCAATATCGGGCGCTTTTTCCCGAAGAGCAGCCTCAAATTCACGTATGCTGCCGAACGTGCGACAAGTCAGTTGTTCTCTTTCCAAAGAAAATTTGACGAGCCCGCCGATGCTTGCGTCATCTTCCAGAACATACACGATCCCTTTCATTCGATTACCTCGGAAATCAATTTTCCGTCATTATATTATCGGCGGTATGCGCGCTATACGGCTCAAATATTATCGGTACTGTGCGCTATATAGCTCAAATGGTCGCCGATACGTTCCAAATTAGATACCAAATTAATAAATACGGTATTATTTTCGGGACGACATTCCCCGCGGCTCATTCTCGCGATATGATCGGCTATGAGATCGCGGCGCATGTTATCCACATCGTCTTCCAGCTTATCCGATTCGCTCATTAAAGAATAATCCTTTTCGAGAGCAATCTTTTTGACCAGTTCATATTGCTTTCGCAAAAGGTCGTACATCGCCGAAATATTCTCCCCTACACCGGCAGAGAATACCAAATTGTCCGAAACCTCCTTGCGTGTATACTTTGTCAGATTATCTGCAAGCTCCGCGATACGAACAATGTCCCCTACGTCGTTATGCAGTGCACTGACTAACTTTTCGTCGCTCAGAGAAATTCCGCTCGCCGAAACCTGTACGAGATAGTCGCTGATTTGTTCGCTCAAACGAGAAATCTCTTCGTTTTCGGAAACGACCTTTTCCACCGCGGTAATATCTCTCTCTATAAAACCGTTAAAAGCCGTCCGCAACGTCTCCATAGCCATATCCGCCATGCGGAAGGTCTCCTTCGTCAACTGATTGATGGCCAGCGCCGGTGTGGAAAGAAAACGCTTGTCCATAAACGTCGCCTCTCCCTCGATTTTCTTTTTCTTATCGGGAATAAGAATTGTGGCGACTTTCACCAGCACCTTAGTGAAGGGCAGGAATAAAATCGTACACACGCAATTAAACAACGTATGGAACATCGCCAGCTGCGTGCTCGGGTACGGAAACCATTTTTCAAACGTATTCTGCTGGAAGGTCGGCCAGCAAAGCAATAAAATCATAAAGATAACAGCACCGAATACGTTGAACATCAAGTGAATGAGACTCGCTCGCCGCGCATTGGCGTTCGCCCCTACCGAGGAGATGAGAGCCGTCACGCAAGTGCCGATATTCGAACCGAGAATAATATAGAGCGCCGAATTTCCGCCTCCGCCGATAATCAGGCCTTGCGCCGCCATTGTAATGACGATAGTCGTCACTGCGCTGGACGATTGCACGAGCGCCGTCAATCCGATACCGATGCCGAGGAGCAGGAACGGATTGGTTACCTTTTCAAGCATGGCGTGAATGGAGGGATTCGCGTCCGTATACACTTTCATTGTATCCGACATGACGCTCAGTCCCATAAACACCAGCCCCAATCCCGCAAACGCGAGACCGCAGCTCTTTATCTTATCGCTTTTAGAGAACATCTCCATAAAGACGCCGATAAAAATCAGAGACATGAACAGCGTTTCGACGTCGAAAGATTGCAGCGCGACGATTTGCGCCGTAATCGTGGTGCCGATATTTGCGCCCATAATGACGGCCGTCGCCTGATTCAGCGTCATGATCCCCGCATTCACAAACCCGACGACCATGACCGTAGTAATGGAAGAGCTCTGCACGACGGCCGTCGTGACCGCACCCATGCCCACTCCCACCAGCTTCTTCTCCGACGTCTTATTGAAAAGCGCTTTAAGACGGTTCCCGGCGATTTTTTCCATATTGTCGCTCAACAGTTTGAAGCCCAACAAAAAGGCCCCGCAGCCGGCAAGGATTTTTATCACCGCATAAAATACGTCCATTTATTACTCCCTTGTAAGAACATTTCCGTAATTATATAACTTACTTTTACTGCCCTATCCATTATATAATACCTCGCGGAGAATGTCACCTCAAAGTCGCAATAATTTTTAAGAAATTTTTGAAATTAACAATTTTCCTTGATTTTTATCGATAAAAATATATCGTTTTCAGTTTTCCGTATTGACGTGAACGCCGGTAATAGAGAAAATGACCCATTCTGCGATATTGGTAGCGTGGTCGCCGATACGTTCCAGATATTTAGAAACGAGCATGAGGTCGAGTGCACGCTCGGCGAGGCTCTCGTCCTTGCGGATACAGTCGAGAAGCACAGTTTTCGCGCCGTTAAAGAGACTGTCAACCTCGTCGTCCGACTTACAGACCTTTTTGGCCAGTTCCAAATCGGAATTTGTGAAGGAAAGGATCGCGCTGTCGACCATACGAATGACCGCTTCGCCCATTTTTTCCACAAAATCGATATTGTAAGAAGTGCCCGTGCGGCCGCCCTTGGTGATAATTTCCGCAATATCCGCCGCAAAGTCGCCGATTCTTTCCATGTCGGTAATCATTTTCAACGCCGAAGAGACCATGCGCATATCGGTCGCTACCGGCTGTTGAGTCAAAAGCAGTTTCAGACACAGATTTTCTATCGTTTTCTCGGCATCGTCGATGATGCAATCCTTATTGATGACTTCCTGAGCCATGATGAGATCGTCCCGCTTCAACGCTACCATGGTATTCTTGATTGCATCTTCGATGTAAGCTCCCATTTGGAGCATATCCGTTTTCAATTCCTTCAATTCGCTCAAAAAAGATGTACGCATCATAATATTAACCGAATCTCCCCGTAATATAATCTTCCGTCCTCTTATCTTTCGGAACGGAGAAAATTTGTTCCGTTTCGCCCATTTCGACCATTTCGCCCAAAAGGAAAAACGCCGTCTTATCCGAAATACGCGCCGCCTGTTGCATGTTATGCGTCACCATGACGATCGTAATGTCCTTTTTAAGCTCCGAACACAATTCCTCGATTTTTCCCGTAGAAATGGGATCGAGCGCGGAGGTCGGTTCGTCCATCAGCAAAATCTGCGGCTCCACGGCCAGTGCGCGGGCAATACACAATCTTTGCTGCTGGCCGCCCGAAAGTCCGAGCGCAGATTTATTCAATCTGTCTTTAAGTTCTTCCCACATGGCGGCACCTTTGAGGGAACGCTCCACAATGGCGTCGAGATCGGATTTTTTCCGAATCCCGAACGTGCGCGGGCCGTAAGCGATATTGTCGTAAACGCTCATGGCGAAGGGATTGGGGCGCTGAAAGACCATGCCGACGTTTTTTCTCAACATGGCGAGATTCATGCTCCGTTCATAAATGTTCACGCCTCCGATCTGAATCGCGCCTTCGATACGACAGCCCTCCACAAGATCGTTCATGCGATTGAGGGATTTCAAGAGCGTGGACTTTCCGCAGCCCGAAGGGCCGATCATAGCCGTGATCTGTTTTTCGGGCATTGTCATATTGATGTTTTTCAAGGCCTGAAAATCGCCGTAGAAAAGGTCCATTTTCCGAATCTCGACAGCATTTCCGCCTTCAAAATGAAATTTTTCCAATTCTTTCATAATTTGTTTTCCTCCCGTCGTCTTATCTGTTTTTCTTTAATTTCTTCTCGCAGAGAATGACGAGAAGATTCAGGACGAACACGAGAATGAGAAGCACCGCCGCAGTGCCGTAAGCCGCGTCGAAATCGATTTTTTCTTGTGTAAAATAGTACATTAAAACTGCGAACGTCGCCCCGCCCTGCAAGGGGGAATCGGGCGTCATGGGCGCCGAACCCGCCGTAAAAATGAGCGCCGCACTTTCACTGACGATACGTCCGATGGATAAAATTATCGCCGTGACGACACCCGACAGAGCAGAAGGAAGAATGACCTTGAAAATCGTCCTTACCTTGGAAGCACCGAGCGCCAGAGACCCTTCCCGCATGGAGCCGGGAACGGCCAAAAGGCTTTCCTCCACAGAACGGATGACCGTAGGCAGAATCATTAAAGCCAACGTAAGCGCCCCCGCCCACAGCGAAACTCCGTTCACGCAAAATATGATCATGCCGAACAATCCGAATACAATGGACGGAATCCCCGATAACGTATCGATAAAAACGCGAAGCACCTTTACGATTTTGGAACCGGGTTTGGTATATTCCACGAGGAAAATCGCTGTTGCAGTCCCGATCGGAACGGCGACGAGCAAAGAGATAAGAATAATCCAGCCCGTGGAAATAAACGCCCCCTGCAAGGTGACTTTACTATATGTGGAATCGCCGAAGAGGAAGTCGAAAGAAAGATGCGGAATTCCTTTGGCGAGAATATACCCGATTAAAACGATGAGAACGAATACGACAAAAGCCGCAATGACCTTGCAGACGATTGCCAAAATTTTCGGGACGAGTCCGCAGACCTTATAACTCACTTCGCTGTTTGAATCCTCTCTAAGAACTCTTGCCCGCTTGTCCGCACCGCCCTTCACCTTTCTCGTACGTTTGATAAAGGCAAGAATAACGTTCAAAATGAGTATGAATAACAACAAAACAAATCCCGTGGCAAACAATGCTTGCCTATGCAAATCCTGCGCATAGCCCATCTGGCTGACGATATTCACGGTCAAGGTGCGAATCGGAATAAACAATTCGCTCGGAAAGTTGGGAGCACTTCCGCAAACCATCAGCACCGCCATCGTTTCCCCTATGGAACGCCCCGCACCCAACGTCAGCGCCGAGAGAATCCCCGTCTTTGCCGCGGGAAGAATCACCTTGAAAATCGTCTGTTCCCTTGTGGCTCCCATGGCCAAACTGCCTTCCGCATAGCTTTCGGGTACACTTTCCAAAGCATTTTTGGTAAGAGAAGTCACCGTGGGAAGAATCATCAGGCCGAGAATAAGAGAACTCGCCAAAAGTCCGCTGCCGCTATCCTGATGAAAGATATCCGCAAGCAGGGGAACCAGCACAATCATTCCGAAAAAGCCGTAGATAATCGACGGAATTCCCGCCAGCAGCACGATGACCTGATTGAAAAATCCTTTGAGTTTTTTCGGACAGAAATAGACGAGAAATATCGCCGTAAAAATTCCTATGATCCCCCCGACGAGAAGCGACCCGATTGTTACCGCAAAGGTGGAAACGATCATGGGCAGAATCCCGTACATGTCCTTATTGGGGAACCACGTCGTCCCGAACAAGAATTTGAAAATGCCGATTTCCGCAAACGCCGGAACCGCCGACACCAATATATACAGGACAATGGCGACAACCGCCACAACGGAAAAGAAAGCAGAGACCATAAAGATGATCTTTGCAGTCTTTTCGCTTTTACTTTCAGATTTTATCATGGAGTCGATATCCTCTCGATTTGATTAAAGAATGGTGATATATCCTTCCTGCGAAACGATTTCCTGACCCTCTTCCGACAGGATAAAGTCTAAGAATGCCTGCGCCGCTTCGCTGAGACCTTTTTCGGTATTATAGCAGAGCTCGAAAGGACGAGACATAGTATAGCTGCTGTTCTTTATATTATCGACCGTTGCCTCAACGCCTTCAAACGTAAGCGCTTTGACCGTATCGTTCAATGAACCGAGGGAGATATAGCCGAGTGCCGCCTTGGTCGTCGCGACCTTTGTCATCGCCGCTCCCGTGCTGCTGAAACTTTCTGTCTTGTTATAGCGCGTCGCGGTATCTTTCAGCTTTTCGCCGTTTGAATTCGCGACGAGGTCCTCGAAAGCGTCTCTCGTTCCCGAACCTTCCTCTCTCGCGATCGGCAACGTTGCGCTCCCGATTGCCGTTCCCACCGTGTACAAATCGTAAAGCTGTGCCCCCGTGACATTGGTCAGTTCGCTCTCTTTATTGACGATCACGACGATTCCGTCATCCGCAATCTTTACGGAGGTAAGATCTGCTTCCTCGACATGTTTGGAGGCCATGCCTAAATCCACCTTTCCTTCCTGTGCGTCAGAAATACCGACTGCAGACCCGCCTTCCTGAACGTCGATATTCACATCCTTATGATCCGCCATATAAGCATCCACCAATTTGGTCATCAACGGATAAACGGAAGTAGAACCGGACAATTTGATCGTATTATCCGAAGAATTCCCCGCGCCATTCCCTCCGCAGGAAGCAAACGCCGCCATCGTACCCATCGTAATTGCCGCAAGAGCAACCGCCATAAATTTTTTCGATTTCATAAAACTCTTTGTCTCCTTTGAACTTTGTGCCTATACTATAAACCATAGTTGTAAAAAAGTCCGCATTTTTTTGTAACAAAACTGTAATAAATTCGTTATTTATTTGATACAAATGTAAAAACTTATTTTACAATTCGATTTTTTGCTTCTTATTTTTTCATTCAAAAAAAATTTTCATTTCTTTCTCCTACAAAAAATTGAAAAATTGTAATATACAATTAAGATAAAATCAATACTTTTCGAATATTGACAGGAGAACTCTTTATAGTAGATGTGTTTGCGCTCACGCCCTTTTCCTTTTACAGATAAAGGTTCTTTCACCATTTTTATTGGGAAAAGGAAGAAATCTGATACAAAATAAAAAGCCGTTCATATTCGAACAGCTGAAAGCTATGGAAAAACAAAAAACATTAAATGTGTATGCATTGGAAGTATATGAATATTGTCCTTCAAAGCACTTTTCAAAAATATAGCGAACTACGTTTGAAAATTTTTATTTTGAGTTGAATAAAATTCAACAGATTGTTTTACGGATCCGATTTTTCTGACAATAATACTCCTTAAAGTAGGATTGACATCGCTTATAGTAGTTTGAGGAATATTTGATCGGATTGGAACAGGGCAACGAACTTATGCTTTCTTCCGTCATTAGACTCGCTGACTTTTTCGGTATCTCTATCTCACAATTACTGTCCTTTAATCCCAATTTCGACTACGATAAAATCTCTGACGGAATTGCTCTCAAAACCGAGATTAAAAACAAGAGAACTGATATTTCCAATACCAAAATACGTGAGATGAACAGACTGCAAACCGATATTCTCGACAAATCACATGCCCAAAAGTTCATTTTTCTATATCTCAATAAAGTTAATTATTAACTTTAATAAGATAAATCTCGATTTTTTGCCACATTTTATCCTATGTCATGCGATTGTTTTGTCTGCCACCTGTTGCCTTTCGTTTTTCTGGGTAAAACTTTGTAATTCATTCTTTTGATTTTTCAAGATGCCTCAAGTCTATCCTTATTTCCTCCCTTTCGAACTGCTTTGTGGCTGTATCCGTCGTTCCGCTTCCGCCCACCGCTTTATTTCCTACAAGAATACATGATTTCCTTTCACTTATCCAAGGACACAAAATTTCAAAAGTTCGGGGTCTATCTAAAAATTTTTTATGATTCCCCTATTTTTAATGTAATATAAATTTTATCCATCAATTCTGACATACTTGATTTTGATATACCATAATATCTTCCAATTTCCTCCTGTGTCTTACCTTCAAAATAAATTATATCCTTTTTACTTCATTTTTGAGCAACGTCTATTTTGTTATTTAAATTCTTAGCATACACAGTTATAAAGTAATGGAAAAGGTCTATTTATAAACATCTACCGATTTAGTCAAAGAATTCAGCGTATCTAGAAATTAATTCTCCTAATATTTCATAATCGATTAAGCCCTTTCCAATGGAAATCTTTAAATATTGACCGAAAAATTCTTCAAATATATTTTCGGGAACAGGATACAACTTGGCAAATTCTTCATATGTAAATAATCCATACGCTTCTATATCCGATAAGTATTTCTCTTGATCAATCCGCATTGTTTCACCGTCGACTTCAAAGATATTGATAAGTCCCGTGGTTTCCCCTGGCATTGAAAGCATACCGTTCACATATAAACAAAGATGACCATAGGTAACCGGACTCCACGCCGTCATGTATTCTTCTGTTATGACAATATCTATAAGTTGAACTTTTGTCCAAATCAAATTACCGGCTTCATCGGTTATTTGTTTATTGAACCAATGTCCTTTATATTGTGCGGCATCCTCCCGCAAGAATACAGATTGGTTAAGATTAAAGTCCCAAAAAAGCGTACTCGTCTATTATTCTCACCTGCGTTCCGTCGGAAAAATACAGAGTAATTACTTTGTACATTGCTGCGGCATCATGGTCGATAAATAAAATAGGCGCTACGTCAAATTGTCCCGTATATAAATTCCAAACCAAAAGAATTTCATTTCCGGTGAGCGTTTCCACAGGCACCTGACTACCGTCGGCCAAAGTAATCAGTGTCCCGGCAGCTAAACAAGAGCCTCCATCCCCGCCAGATGAAGATTCGAAATACATACCAACTTCTGAATTTGAAACATAGTTAAAGTCTACATATAACTCCGAATTTAATTGTTGCAGAACCTGTACGAATAGGATTTATTAATTGATCCGCCTTACACATTCTCCCGGCTATTTGCTCCATATATATCGTTACTCTAGAATTTGAAGTATTACAATCAAATAACAATGCCCCGGAATTCGTCGGTTGTTCTATAGGACTTCCTTCACCATCTAAACCAACAATTCCTCCTACAGAAGCACTTATTGTACCACGGGTCTCAGCATATATCTGAACTCTATTACTACATGATGCATATATCGTTCCTCCCGCATCATTATATCCTACAATTCCGCCGAAATTGACACAATTTCCACGTATCACCGTATAATTTTCACAATTTGAAACTTCTCCTTTATTCAATCCAGTTATTGCTCCAAAAACACAATACCAATCTTTAATATAAATGTCATTTGAATTCGTTTTTTCGATAAAACAACTATCGATTATACCGTTATTGACCGCACAAACAATGCCTATGTAATAATTACCGCCGCTACTACCTTCAAGGGTTGTAAAATCAACGACAAAAGTTCCACTCTTAATTTCTCCGTTATTTACGTTAATAAATCCATAATTTGCATTAACAGGAATAGCGTTATTAGAAAAAGTAAATGAATGTGAATTAAAATCTAAAACACCGTCAAATTGTGCAATCGGAACCCAAGTCCCAGAATATGATATATCTTCGAGAACTTTATAGTATGATGACCGTGCATATTTTATATTTTTCAAATGACGAGTACAGTTTATTGTATAAGGAGAATTCGCACCTCCAGATCCTCCCCCAAACAAATTGTTGGGTGTCCTAGAAGTAGTATATGTGGTATCTGATTTTTTAACGCGTCACAATAATATACTTTTGTTATTGTGATTTTTGCAAACTCTGGCGAGGAACTGTTCAACGCTTGAATTTTTGATAAAATGCTGACTGAGGTCTCACTCACTCTGCTGCTATACTTCGATTCCGGTATCGATATTGTACCTGTAGAACTTCTTCCGGATAATTCGATTAGGTAATCTATTTTACTCACATATTGCGGAGCTTTTACCGTTAATACAATATCCTCTGAGTTTGAAAGAGAAACAGATTCCAACTTGTCTTCAAATTCGGGAATTACATATAAAATATGGCTATATATAGTACTATCTTCTTGTGATTTCCAAGCTTTAATCATAATACCGTTTCCGCCTATGGGGCAAGACAATGGAATATCCAATTTATAACCAACCACTACATCGTTGCCATCTGAGTCTTTTTCTGTTACTTCCTCAAGTTCTATACCATACTCGCCCCAAGATATCTGCAAATCTTCGGACTCTAAAACGCAATTCGTCTCTTCGCCGTTAATTAGAAAAGCAAAATAATAAGTATATCCCCTTGTAACTCGTACCTTTCGTTCTGAAAAAATTTCTCCTTCGGTACCAAATTTCCCGTCTGTAATTTTAAATTGGAAAAAATTATCATTTCTTTTCACTTTAATTGCTGTATTTTCATCAACACCTGTCTTTATTCCTATATAATAAACATTCTCTTTTTCAACGGAAATAATATACTGGTCATTATATTTATCTCCCGGTAATACCTGCACATCCGAATTTATAAAATTAAACGACCAACTTTTGCCGCTCGAATTAGGAAAAGATACAACATAGTATCCGGATAAATTGGGCACTATCTTAAAATACGTAAAATTTGAGGCTTGTAATTGTGCCTGCAATTCCCCTTCATCTTCCGTGGGCTCAGGCGGTGGATTTTCCGGATCTGTCTCTGTCGAAGAATTAGGATCTCTCAAATTGATCTCTTTAATTTGATTAACCGATAAAGAGATATCCGACAATTTTCCACCGCTTGTATTGCGCAATAAAATATAATAATTGCCATCGTCAGAAAACGGATACGAAATTATATCATTTGGTACAATATCTCCGCATTACCTGTATAGATATAACTCTCCCTCCTTCAAGGTATAAATTGTATCTATCAATACCTGAGAATTGCTTGTCCGTAATTCTTTTACCTGAGATAAAGTAGCCTTAAATAAATATTTTCCGTTAGAAGAAATAGAAGTTGCTTTTCCCGTACTATTAGGACTTATTGTAATTGTTCCATTCAGCCCGGCTTCGTTTCCTAACATATCAATAATAAGTTCTTTACCGCTTTCCACATATTGATTGACCGTAAGAACTTTATTATGGTATTGCTTTCCATTGATAACGATATCGGCCTCTGAGCTTAAACTTAAAGAAACTTTATAATCGCTCTCATATTCCGCCGCAAAACTGAAATGTTCCTCCCCTTCAGGCAGCATATAGAAATTCGTCTCGGTATCCATAAAAGGAACTTTATATTCAGGCTCTCTCAAAGACGCCCTGCTTAATCCGGTACCGATTTCTACTACTTCGTCCGTATCGAAGTCCATAATTTTCAACGCAATATTGTCTGTAAATCGGGTATAATAAGTTTCAATATCAGCAGTTCCGCCATGTCCTACGTAAAAATATGCCCTCGCATAATCTCCGACCCCGTACCATATACTTTGATCGTCCGGTGTATTACAGGTGATAGCCGCAGTCTTAGTCAATGCAGGTCTTCCGTCCTCATCCTTATAATGTTCAAGTTGATCGTTTCTGTTTTGGTAATAACATTGAGTGGTAACTTTTTTATCTACGGTAGTACCATTCGCCCAATTTGTTATACCTTGCCCAAAATCAATAACCTCCTTAGCTATTAAAGAAATATTCAATACCGACCCTAAAGTTTTAGCAGTCATCCCTATTACTGATCCTGTGGTGCTAACCTTAGCAACAATCCCCATTGCAATTCCAAACGCATCCAATGACAAAGTCAAAAGCTCATCAGTCGGGAAGATTCCGTCCTCTCTGGTTTTTCCGCTATATTCGTAATCAAATGCAGTAAAATAAGAGCCGTAATTTTCCAACGCATCATATCCCGGATCCCCGACATTCAGAT
>CAKXBD010000028.1 GCA_934871445.1 uncultured bacterium
AGATTGGGGATGCGGTGCGTCGTTTCCAAAACAGACGAAAGAGAAAGCATATGCAAACGCTTTCCGTCCTGCCTGTCAAAACGTTTCGCACCGAAATATCCGCCGCAAATCTTCGAGGGAAACAATTTACATTCATTTACGTCGATTCCGCAGCGTTTGGCAGCGAAATTCATTTCCAGCTCTTTCCGCCCCGCTTCGGGCGAATCGATACGGCAAGGGAACTTCACAATCCATTCCTCTGTTCCCTCACGAATATGCGCTTTGAGACGAGCTCCCCCACTCGAACCGCCCAAATAATAAATCGTATCCAAATCGGCATTTGCGTCGCCGTCCTCCAAAACGTCTGCTGCCTGCTTCGCCAAAGCATCGAGGTCATAGCCGACATTTTCTTTCTCCGTTTGAGACGGTTCATACGTCAACCCTCCGAGTCCGTTTTCCGAAACGATTGAAAGCTTCGTGAGCGGAGAAAGCTCCGCATAATTTATTCCTTGCTTCGCCAACATGCGGCTGACGAGAAGTTCCCCCCAACCATCGGGCAAAGAATCATGAAATACTCCGTACAATCCTTCAAACGTATCTTTACGATTGACATATACCTCCCTATTCAAAGGAAGCGAAATCGGCGAAACCGAAAAACCGTTCTTCACCCACTTTTCGTCGTACTGGAACGCGATTTTCCCTTCTTCCACCTCAGCCAAAATTCCTACGGTTCTGTCATTATATTTTACAGTGAGTTTTTTAATGTTTTTAATCATCGTCGTAGTCTTTTAAGTCAGAAATAACGGGCGTTTTGAACAGCTCGTTAAAATCTTCGAGGCAGCCGAGGACGCGCGCAAGCTCCATCAGAGAATGAAGGGAAATCTGTCCGCTACTCTCAAAACGGCGCACGGAAGCATAACTCACTCCGGATTGCCGAGCAATTCTTTTCTGAGAAAGTTTTTTCTCCTTTCGCCTTTTCCGAAAACGTAGCGCTAAATTTTCCATGGCCGTTTGGACCGTCAACACGTTCACAAAGGCGCTTATATCGAATCGATTTTCCATAGTGATAATATTTTAGCATATTTTTTTAAGTTTGTAAAGAAAAAGTGCTAAAAAAAGAGCAATTTTTTCTCCTACAAAAAATTTTCAAATTTATCCCGAAAATATATTGACAATCGTTTGATTTTTTAGTAAAATATATTTAGATAAACTTAATATTGCTCGTACTTATTAGTTCAATCCATTTGTATAGTTTTTGTTTAGAGACTGCGCCCCTTTCGGGGCGTAGTTTCTTTGTGAACCGATGGCGGTTTTTATCTTTTAACTTTTGATACTTGTTTCAACAATTTTCTGTTTACAAATGTCTGTTAAACCGATGTTAAAGCCATTCTTTTGTCCTTAAGAGAAGAATTCGTTTCTTTCTTGCAATCCTGCAATCCGAATTCTTCCACGCGCCTTAAAGCGCAAATTTCGAGTTTCATGGACATCGGCGAGGAGTAGCACATTTTGGGGCCGTAAAACAATATTCTTACCATAAAACGTACCTTCGCCGTCTATAAAAAATGCTGCCGAACTCAATTTTGAACGACTTAAACACGCTGTATCTCTTTCCGTTATCGTCAGTAGAGTTTAGACGCATTTTCCAAAGATTTCATAATGACTCAGATACAGCGTACTCGCATTTTAATCACTATAAAACAAATATATAAAAAAACATTCATTAATCGTTCAAAAATTATTGACAAATTGTAAAGAATACGCTACAATATATATCAGAAATTCGTTTTTGTTATAAGCGGTTGTGGATTCGCCTAATTTATCGATATTGAATCGGCTTTATGCCTATCAGCATAGACAAACCATTCTTTTTTCTTTTGCTCACAGTTCCCAAGTATATTTGTTGAAAGCCGTACTCCTTTTGAGAGTACGGCTTTCTGTTTGAGATTGTTTCGTCCATCAAAACTTTCTCCAAACCATTTTATTTACGACACTTGTATACGACTGTATAAGTTTTACTACCTTTGTCGACACATTCTCGTCCGTGTAGTCGGGCACGGGGATTCCGTAATCCCTTTCATCGTTCATCCTAACTGCAGTTTCTACTGCTTGTAGTAAGGACTTCTCGTCTATCCCGGCCAATACGAAACAGCCTTTATCCAATGCCTCCGGTCTTTCCGTACTCGTTCGGATACACACCGCCGGAAACGGTTTTCCTATACTCGTGAAATAACTGCTTTCCTCAGGCAATGTTCCGCTGTCCGACACTACCGCATATGCGTTCATCTGCAACTTATTATAATCATGAAATCCCAAAGGTTCATGGCGGATTACTCTCTTATCCAACTTGAATCTGCTTTCTTCCAAACGTTTCTTACTTCTCGGATGACACGAATACAATATCGGCTTATCGTATTTCTCCGCTAATTTATTGATTGCATTGAACAATGATAAGAAATTCTTCTCCGTATCTATATTCTCCTCTCTATGTGCCGAAAGCAAGATATATTTTCTCGGTGGTAAATTCAGTTTGTCAAGGATATTACTCTTTTCAATCTCGTCAAGGTTATTATGCAATACTTCCGCCATCGGGCTTCCCGTCACATATGTCCGCTCCTTCGGCAAGCCGCACTCTATCAGATATCTCCGTGCGTGTTCGCTGTATGCCATATTCACGTCCGAAATAATATCCACAATCCGACGGTTTGTCTCTTCAGGCAAACATTCGTCTTTACAGCGGTTTCCCGCTTCCATATGAAAGATCGGGATAAGAAAAATGCAAAATGCTGTTGCAGTCTGCATTTTTGCTTTCTGATGCGGGAAACCCGCCATCGGTTTGCCTGCGGCAAATATTTGAAAGACCAGACGGTTAGAAATTAAACGAAACGAGGAGGTAAAAACAATCAATAATCAACCGATAATATTTAACATTACATATACGCCGTGGAAATTAAAAAATAATGCCACGGCAGAAGAACAAAAGAAATTCGAGAGAGAACGTCCGTATTACGAAATGAGCGACGGCGGAAACAATATCTATAAATATATGACTTCGGACAGGAAACTGAACGGAGAGAACTCAAAGTCGGAGATGCGCGACATGATATCGTACTTTGAAAAGTCTACGGGCGTGTTCAACGGAGACGGATTTATCTCTCAGCAGGAACTCAAAGCGATACAGGAGAGAGCCAAAGCAAACAAAAATCTGTGGCACGGGTTTATCTCCCTCAATGAAGAAATGAGCCGTAAGATAGATATGCCCGAAAAATGTATGCGGCTCGTCAAGCGAACGTTCGGAGAATTCTTCCGTGATATGGGATTAGCCCCTAAGAACATGGATTTGATATGTTCGTTACATAAGGATAAACCGCACCATCTGCATATTCACTTTTGGTTTTCGGAAAAAGAACCGAAGTGTAAGTACAGGAAGAAAGAACTCGAATACCGACATAAAGGAAAAATAGAAAAAGCGGTCATAGACCGCATGCACGTTCGGTTGAATGCCTTTGTGAATGAAAGGACGGATAAACTGTATATAACGCGGGACGAAGCTATACGGGAATTGAAAAGAATTACCTTTCCGAAAAGCATTGTAAGCGAATCCGAAGTGAGAAAAGCATTACTCGCGCTGGCCAAAACGATACCGAAAGACGCGAGCTTTTTCTATAGTAAAAAAGATATGCTCCCCTATCGGAAACAGATTGACGGAACGGTAAATAAGTTATTACTGTACGATAAGCGGGCGCGAAAAGCGGACGGAAAGTTTTACAGTCGGCTGGCAAAGTATGAAACGGAAATCTTTTCGCCGTTTGCCAAAGACATAATAAAGAACGGCATGTTCAAGAAGGAGGTTGTCGAATATTTTGACAATTACAAAATCGAACCGAAGAATATTACACTGATACGGGAATTGGAAGAAGATTACAAGCGCAGACAAGGCAACATCGTATTGCGCGCGGTCAAGGACATCAAACCCGAAATCTATGAGCGGAAACGGCGGTATAAAGTAAACGATAACGGCTTGAAACGTAGACTTGCCATTTCGCGATATAAGGTCGGAAAACTCATCGACGGCTTTCTTTCCACTTTCGGGGAAGAAAGCGAGTATTTGAGCAGAGACTACACAAATCGACTAAAAGAAATCGAGGACGAGATACAGGAAGAACAGGAACTCGAGAAAAGTAAAGAACAGGAAAAAATAAACAGCCGTTGGACCTTTGAAAAAGGCTGACGAAAAAAAATTTGCAAAAAATACTTGACTCGACGACTGCAAAGTGCTATAATAGTGTTGATACGACAATATAATTTTCGGAGTAATTATGGAGAGAAAAGAAAATACGCCCGGGCGGGAGAGCCGCAGACGGTACGAGGAACGGAATAAAGAAAAGAGAAAAGCGAGAAGCGGAAATTTCGGAACGATGATTCCGAGGGCTCTGTATGAAGAAATAAACGCTTTCTTAACGGAGCACGGCCTCACGAAAGTAAAATTGATCGAAGCAGGATATAGCGCTTTGAAGTCGGAATACGGCCCGAAAAAGCAAGAAAATAAAAAATAAAACGGAAAGCGCAAGGATTATGTCCCCTTGCGCTTTCATTACAAAATGTCTTTTGCGGTATATAGGCTCGAAAAATGACACCGTTTTTGACACCTAAATTGACATCAAAAGCGGAAAAAGTGCTCCGAAAACAAGATTTGTAAAAATAAAAAAATCCCATATATTGTGTCATTATCATTGAAAAACCACAATATATGGGATTGATGGAGCTACTGGCCGGATTTGAACCGGCGACCTAGTGATTACGAATCACTCGCTCTACCGACTGAGCCACAGTAGCAAGTGCTTGTTCATCAACAAGCTTATTTATTATACTGAATAAGAAAGAAAAAAGCAAGCGTTTTGATAGTATTTTCTCTAAATATTTTTATTATTTTTTGGAACGAGAAGCGGAACCTTTCTGTGAAGAATTTCAATGTCTATACAGCCGCTCGCCCCCTTTTCTCCGTCATAATTCCAAACCACATCGTCAGGAACTTCAAACCGTAATCTTTCCCCCTTGAATCGAAGAAGATTTTTCTCCTTAAAACGATATCCGAACACAAAAAGACGGACAAGTGCAAACAATGCGCGAGCTTTATTATAGAGATTAGGGCTTATTTTTTGTTTGACGACCGCACATTCCATGATACCGTCGCTCATGGAACCTTCGCCATTCATTTTCCAGCCAGCAACACATTTGGTGTTCATAATCAATGTAAAAACACTTTCAGTCTCTGTCCTTTGCGCTCCGTCCTCAACCACCATAGGAAAAACTTTGAACGGAAGATTTTTTCGGATTCCTTCTAAGCCATAAGCGAGAAGCCCCAGCGCACGCTTTGCCTCCTGCGGTGTCGTATAGGCAGCGCTAGTAAAAGCCCCTGCTGAAACGGAATACATGGCGTATTCTTTACCATTGATGCGCATGCAATCGAGATATTCTTTACGACCTTTAAGAACGACTTTTACCGCTTTGCGCACGCTTTTTCGAGCAATTCCCAAGCTATGCGCGATATCGTTTGCCGTTCCGCCGGGAATATATCCGAGAAGAGGTAATTTTTCCATATCGCCAATTCCGCGTAAAACTTCGTTAAAGCTTCCGTCACCCCCTGAAAACACGACGCAATCGTATTTATCCGCAATTTCTCGTACTTTTTGCGTCAAATCCCCCTTAGCTTTTGTAGCGTATACATCTACCTTCTCGTATTTCGTCTTCAACTTTTTTACGATATACGAAAGTTTTTTCTCGATCTTTCCCCGTCCGCTGTTCGGATTGTAAATAAAAATACATGTCATATTTTTATTATAGCACAACTGAAACCGTGAGACAACTTTTTTGAGGGTCAAATAGAAAATTCGGAGGCTAATAAAAGATAAGAATCACACAGGTAAACTTGAAGATATCGGATATCTTTTGCATAGATCGTTCCACGAATAATTTCTTCGGCCATTAAAGCCGCCTGCGCGGCACAGGCGGAAATATCTGTAAATATCCCTCCGGAATTTTCCTCTGCCAGGCAGGATAAAACTCCGCCCACGGAAGACAGCGTCCGTCTCAATGTCTGTTGCGTATATTCCCCTGTTTCCGCTTTATTGGCTATATCGTATAACAGATGAATACAACTACTCAATGTAGAAAAACACCCAGAAAGTTTTTCGGCATTCTGTTTTTCCGAACGTTTTTTCAAATACAGAACGGATACACTCTCTTCAATAACCGAAGAGGGTATGTCCTTGTCATTCAAATTATTTCGTACGGTCTTTGCATCCGTTTCCGTAAAATAACAGGAATATACGGCATAATTTGTGCGGCCCCGACTCATCACATATCCCGCCCCGCCATCGAGATATACTTCTTCGGCCGAAGCCGCGACATTTTCTTCTTCGGAAATGAGAAAATAAAAACTTTCTCCTATATTTACCTCTACCGCTCGGATGAGAGCATGTGCGTAAAAAATCCCCGAAATTACCGTCGCAATCGATAATATTCCCGCGAGAATAAATGCTTTTTTACGAAAAAAATCCGTCTTCATATAAATATTGTATGCGACGGATTTTCTCAAAATTACCTACGGCTTTTTTCCTTTAAGGGCAATAACGGATTTTCCAATCTCCGTTCCTGTAAAATGAACAAGAGAACAGTAAGAAGCTCAAACGGCAAAGGACAAAATTCGCCGGGGTTTACCTGACTCATCATCAATATGCCGAGATAAGAAATGCCTAGACACAGAGACCAAGTACAGTAATTGCGGAAAATCAATTTTACTCTGCCGATAAATTGAAAGAGATACGCGGCTACGCCGACCAAGCCCATACTGCCGATGATTTGAGGAATCATCATATGATACCAAGCCATGGAGCCTTTCTTTTTATATTCGCCGTAAACGATATCGTTGTCGAGGATCCCGAATCCTACTAGCGGATTCTTTTTGAACTTTTCGATAGCCTGCAACATCATTTCATAACGAGCGTCTCCGGTGATGACGTCATCCGCGAGGAAACGATCCTGAATGACATCAATAATAATTTGTCCGAAGCAAAGGAATATTAACAACAAAGCCGCAAGACATAACAAAGTTCTGAACAATCGTTTTTTTCCGCAAAATACCCAATAGGCACAGCAGACTAAAATTTCAACGCTCCCGAATAGAAGCCCTCCCCGCGACGTACTGACGGCAATCGCAGCATAGAACACGGGAGAAAGGATCGCGGTCCAAGGGCGCTTTAATGCAAGAAAAAGCGGAAACGGCATTGCAAACATTAAAAGCGTAGAAATGTTGTTTCGGGAAAAGCCCAAGGCATAGGAAGTAGGAATCCCCTTATAGCTTTTGTAATATCCCGATGCGATGATAAATACGCATAAAAGGCCCAAAAAGGTCATGATTGCGGAAAAACGAATTTTAATATCGTAATCTCGTTTTACGGAAAACTGAGATTTCATCAGAAAATAAGTGGCCAACATTCCAAAGCCAAGCCCCAACATATAATAGGAGCCTATGGCATATTCCTTCAAGGAAAAATTCCCAATCCCTCCGAGCATGATAGCCACTCCGACAGCCAAAATGCCATAGGCACTCTCCCCCGTTTTCATGGGTTTGCGATAAAAAATAAAGTGGAAAATCAAACAGAGAGCAACAGCCGGCGCATACTTAATATAGGGAAAGAAGGTATCAAAAGAATCGTAACAATTTGTCGTAAAAGCAGAAATCAATAGAAAGGGCAACGTCGTTGGAAGAATATCGTCGCAAATCAAAAGAATAAAGGCAATAAGGGCTACAAAACAAACCGCCCCGACGACTTCCTGACTCGTTGCGACGAAGAGACAAGCTGCAAGCGTCTCAAAAATATAGAACACATAGCTATTAAAAAATTCTCTTATATTCTTCAAGAGCACTTTCCAATCCAAGGCTGCCCAGAAATCTCCTACACTTTGTAAAACTTTATTCATATATATCCTCATTAGTAATTTCTGCAATTTTGGCGAACGGAATACTCAAAGTTTGTGATTTCCTTATTTTTCAATTCTTTTTCCGCAAAAAGGACAAAATCACATCTGTGAGAAATACGTTTTCCGCAGTACTCACATATAAAAGTATTCTTTTTTACTTTTTTCCTCTCCTTTTTCAAATGAAAAAACGCATTACACAAAAACAGACGGAACAAAGAAGTATTCCGCCCGAAAACAGAAGCAGAAAAAAATTTTCGGTCTGCCGACTTTGAAAATATTTCCTCCGCCCCTAAAAAAGAGAATCCCCGCCGACAGGAGCGACAAAAATGCCAAGACAAAACACAAAATTGAAATGATGAAAGCCATTTTTACCGCATTGTCGCGCTTTGAAGACATAAATTCTCCTTACAGATCAAAATCTTCCGACTTAAAATTACTATAATAACGTCCCTTTTCTGCTGTAAATTTTAATACACAATAATCAGGATCTTCGATTCCTCCGGGATAGTACATCGTATCCCCCTCTCTCCAAATTCGTTTCTTGGCCTCCACAGTTTGCAAAACTTCGATATATCCGGCTAAACTTACGCCCCGAAAAAAACGCCGATCAATAAAATAAATACTCGATTTAGGGTTACAAAGAAAACACTTTACCTTATTGGACGACGTGTTCGTAGAAAACCAAAAAGTTTTTATCCCTTCGCGTTCTCTCGGTTTAAGCATAGCTTTCGTAATCGGATACCCCTCTGCATCAATATAGCAAATTTGAGTTAAAGGAGATTTATCGATTAAAGCGCCTATCGTTTGTTCGGGATCTCTCATGTTTATTTCTCCCCTCCAAAAATAAAATACCCACTATCTATTATAGCAGGTATTTTTCGATTAATCAAGATATAAAACGGGCTTTTTTTCCGAAATTGATTTTTTTACGTCGAGAACTCGTTGATTGGACGAGCCGCGAAACAAAAGCGTTATCTTTTTCAGCTCTTCCACAAACGGACCGTCTACCAAAACATCAAAGAGAGAAATCAATTCCTTTGTCGCCGCCGTATTTTTGTTTTTCTCAAAGAGGTCTCCCGTTTCCGGATTCAGTGTATAACCCGTATAACACCAAATCGTCTTTTTAGGATGTATCTTTCGAACCTCTTTCACAAAGGGAAACAATGCCGCTTGATTTTGAGGTTCTAACGGTTCTCCGCCGAGCAAAGAAAGCCCCGCTATATATGATGCGCCTAACTTATCGAAAATCTCCCTTTGGATTTCTTCGTCAAAAGGACGCCCGTAATTGAAATCCCAAGCTATTTGATTGAAACAGTTTTTACAATGATGCGTACATCCCGAAACGAAAAGGGAAATCCGAACCCCCTCTCCGTTCGCGATGTCTGTCCATTTAATCTCGGCGTAATTCATAGGCGATTATAAGTGCAGGACTCTGTCCTTAATTTCCTGCGTTCTGCCCTGATTCCAGAACTGCGTTCCGATATATCCACAGGTGCGCCTTGCAACGTTCATCTTCGATTGATCACGGTTGCCGCAATTAGGGCATTCCCACACAAGCTTACCATTTTCGTCCGTGACGATTACAATTTCTCCGTCGTAGCCACAGACTTGGCAAAAATCGCTCTTAGTATTGAGCTCCGCATACATAATATTTTCATAGATGAACTTCATGACTGCGAGCACTGCGGGCAAATTATTCTGCATATTGGGAACTTCAACATAACTGATTGCCCCGCCGGGAGAAAGCTGTTGAAACTCACTTTCAAATTTCAGCTTTGTAAAGGCGTCTATCTTTTCACTTACATGCACATGATAACTATTGGTAATATAATTTTTATCCGTGACTCCGGGAATAATTCCGAAACGATTCTGCAAGCATTTCGCAAATTTATACGTGGTGCTCTCCAACGGCGTGCCGTAAAGGGAAAAGTCTATATTTTCCTTGGCTTTCCACTCTTTGCATTTATCGTTCATGTGCTGCATCACGGCTAAGGCGAAAGGCTTCGCTTCTTCATCCGTATGGGACTTGCCTGTCATGTATTTCGTACACTCGTAAAGTCCCGCATATCCCAAAGAAATCGTGGAATATCCTCCATACAGAAGTTTATCGATGGTCTCTCCTTTCTTTAAGCGAGCGAGCGCTCCATACTGCCAAAGAATAGGCGCCGCATCGGAAACGGTTCCTTTCAGCCTGTTGTGGCGATACATGAGTGCCCGATAACAAAGTTCGAGCCTTTCATCAAAGATTTCCCAGAATTTCTTTTCGTTTCCGCCCGAAGACAACGCGACATCGACCAAATTGATGGTTACGACTCCCTGATTAAAGCGGCCGTAATACTTCGGTTTACCGTTCTCGTCCACATAAGGCGTCAAAAAGCTCCGACACCCCATGCAAGTATAACAATGTCCCTCCCCATTCTTATCTACTTTATATTCCAGCATTTTCTTTTCGGAAATATAATCGGGAACCATACGCTTCGCAGTACATTTGGCCGCGAGCTCCGTCAAATACCAATATGGCTGCTCCTTGGAAATATTGTCGGGCTCCAAGACATAAATGAGTTTGGGAAACGCCGGCGTAATCCATACGCCCGATTCATTTTTGACCCCTTGGATTCTCTGTTTCAGCGTCTCTTCAATAATGAGAGCTAAGTCCGATTTTTCCTGCGCGGAACGTGCCTCGTTCAGATACATAAATACCGTCACGAAAGGCGCCTGTCCGTTAGTCGTCAAAAGGGTTACTACCTGATATTGAATCATCTGTATTCCCTTGCGAACTTCGTCGCGCAGGCGTTTTTCCGCAATTTTGGCAATATGTGCTTCATCGGAAATGCCTACCTCAGCCAATTCTTCGGCGACCTCTTTTCTGATTTTCTTTCTGCTGACATCAACAAAAGGCGCCAGATGCGTCAAAGAGATACTCTGTCCGCCATATTGGTTGGAGGCAACCTGTGCAATAATCTGCGTAGCGATATTGCAGGCAGTCGAAAAACTATGCGGCTTTTCGATAAGCGTCCCTGAAATTACCGTCCCGTTCTGCAACATGTCTTCAAGATTGACAAGGTCACAATTATGCATATGCTGCGCAAAATAGTCCGCATCGTGAAAATGAATAATTCCCTGATCATGAGCGGCGACGATGTCCTCGGGTAAAAGAATACGCCGAGTGAGGTCTTTAGAAACTTCCCCCGCCATATAATCCCGCTGAACGCTGTTGACTGTGGGATTTTTATTGGAATTTTCCTGCTTTACCTCTTCATTATTACATTCGATGAGTGTAAGAATTTGTGCGTCCGTCGTGTTGGATTTTCTGACGAGGGCGCGAGAATAACGATACGTAATATATTTGCGAGCAAGGATAAAGGCCTTCATGTCCATCAAGCGATTTTCTACCATGTCTTGGATTTCTTCCACATTGACGGAACGCCCCATCTGAGAACACTCTTTCATCACGTTGTCCGCAAGCGCACGGATTTGTTCTTCTGAAATGCGCGAAACCTCATTGACTTCTTTATTCGCCTTTCTCACGGCATTTACGATTTTCTCTTCATCAAATATCGCTTCTTGTCCGCTTCTTTTAATAATTTTCATAGCCTTCACCCTCTCTTTCCTTTCTATTCATTCCGCAAACTCTTACCACAATATATTGTGCCATATTTTTATTTTTAACACAAGATATTGTGTTTTCTCAATCGGTGCCTTTATATTATACCACATCTTGTGGTAAAGTCAAGAGGATTGCACAAGATATTGTATAGAAAAAACTTATAACCCAAAAGTGCAAAAGTGTCGATAATGATATTTTTTAAGAGAAAAACCTCAAAATCCATTTTTTGAGTTTCGAAAATCAAATATTTTCACTTTTTCACAAAAAATAGCGGCCAAAATAGGCCGCTATTTTCATATTTTTTTAATCTCAATTTTATTATTTATTTTTCTTTAACCGCAGAAGAAGCTATTTTATAGAGTTGAGCGGAACTTGTACTCTTTTCGATAAGTTGTGCTAAATCTTCCGCTTCGAAGGCGGAAAGATAGCGATTGCGAATGAAAGTTTCGCACTTCAATTCTTCCGGCTTCAAAAGCAAATCGCTGCGCTTTGTCTGCGAATGCGCTACATCGATAGCGGGGAACACATTTTTTGCGACGAGCATATCGCTCAAACGAATTTCCGAATTTGCAGCTCCGAGAAGTTCTCCAGCCAAAATATCGTCCATGGGATTGCCCGTATCGACGGAAAGCGTACCGAGAATGGCGAGAGAACCACCTTGCGAAAGGCATCTCGCCGAACCGAAAAACTTCTTAATATAATGGAGTGTCTTGCTCTCCAAACCGCAGGAAAGCGTCTTCCCGCCGGAAGATTCTTCCGTTTCATTATAGGCATGAGCCAAGGCCGTAAGAGAATCCACGAGCATGAGAACGTCCATTCCCATTTCCGCGAATCTTTTTGCGCGTTTCAAAAGAAAATCCGCGGCGAAAACATGGGTTTCAGCCTCATCGTCATAGGTGGTATAAATAAAATCTGCTTTCGGAACAATCTTTTTGAATTCTCCGACTGCTTCGGGAGATTGATCGGTAAGCAATACCAGCAGTCGAATATCGGGGTGCTCCTCAGAAACCGCTTTCGCAACCTCTTTGAGTAACATGGTCTTCCCAGCCTTCGGAGAAGAAGTAACGACACTGCGCTGTCCTTTTCCTAAAGGAATCAACCAATCGATATATTTTAATGCGGAAGAATTAGATTTTTCCGAATAGAAAGAAATGCGCTGATCGGGATAGCAAACCTCGCTGAGTTCAAAACGAGAACGTTTATCCTCGCCGACAGGCAAACTATTTACGGACAGAATTTCCGTGGCAACGAGTGCCGCGTGACGTTTTTCCGCGTGACAAACGACAATATCGCCATCGCGCAAGTCATGCTTTTTAATTTCGGAAACCGTGACGATTATCTTTTCGACAGACGCATCGCGACCATTGAGCGGAAATAAAGAAGATACGCCATTTATTGTTTCCAACTGTCCGGTGTAGACTTCTTGCTCAAAATAATTTTGCTGGGGCTCGTATTCCGGGGAACGAAAGTCGATGACATTATCCGCCACCACCTCCTGTTTCTCTGCGGCTTCGGGAATATTTGCCTCCGTATCATCTTCGGTAATTCCGGAAAGATACAGAAATTTTATTTCATCCAATTTGCTGAATATCTTCGGATCGATATAGGCATCTTTGACAGGCGCGCCACGATTGGTCTTAGCGGCGGGAGGAACATTACCGATTAGTATTTCCACGATATCCTTTACCAGCGCACCCTTCTTTTTCAACGTAGACTGATTGACGCCGACATGCCTGCCGACCGAGCGTAAACTTCCAATACTCAAAGTGGAAAGATATTCTGTGTAAGCTTGTTTGAGTTCTTCCAAAGCGCGTTCATTCATCAGTGTTTCGTCCTCTCCATTAAGATTATTTTTGTTTTTTCTTCTGTCAAATCGTCGCGGGAAAATTCCAAGACATCTCTATGACTGATTTCCGTTTCTTCATCATCGAACAAGTCAAGAAAATTATCCGCTTTATCGAGATCGAGCGAAAGGCTGCGCGTCTTATAATGCATGGGAATCACGATTTCCGGCATCATTCTGTCTACGTATTCTTTCGCCAATTTCCCGTCTATCGTATAAGTTCCACCGACAGGAATAAGAAGGATATGCACGGGAAGCAACATCTCCAAAAGCTCCGAAGAGCACTCCTCGCCCAAATCGCCCATATGGCATACTTCCAATCCGTCCATGCGGAATTTATATATGATATTTTCTCCTCTCTGCCGGCCGCCTTCATTGTCGTGATAGCTTCTGATTCCCGTGATTTCCACGCCCGGCAACTCATAGAAGCCTTCCTTATCAATTATACGGGGACTCCCGCCGATTGCTCCGACATTATTATGATCGAAGTGTCCGTGACTTACCGTCACAGCGTCCGCTGTGAGTCCTTTGGGCAAGTCGTACCCGATACCTTTATAGGGGTCTGTGACAATCGTCGTTCCCGTACTCTCGGTCAATTTGAAACACGAATGTCCCAAATACTGGATTTTCATTGTTCCTCCGAAATTTGTTTGCTTCGCGCGACAAGTTTCAAATGCATCTCTTGTTTTCCGCTGTCAAATAACAAAGTATATTTCATCGACATCAACAACGAATTTTTTTTGATTACAAATCCGATTTTATGCGTTACCGTCTCCACTTCTCCTTCTGAGCCCGAAATTCCGATTATTCCTCGGTTTTTCTTACCTTCTTTTAAGAGAAGTCGCAAAATATAATCTCCCTCCCGCGCAACGGTAACCTGCCCGTTTGAAATATGGAGACTGACTTTTCCTCCGTTTTCAAAATAGCGCAGCTTTGCAGATTCAGAAAAGAGTTCCATTTCTGCTTCCTGTGAAAAAATACTCTCTTCACCGTCAACTACGGTCACTATTTTGAGAAAACAAGGTTTCATCATTTCGATAACTGCCGATTATTTTTACTTTAACAACTCTATTATAACAGAGTTTATGAAAAAAGTAAACCCTATTATGCAATATTTTTTGAAAAGAATATAAAAAAATCACTCTTTTCCACTTTTTATCTCTTCTCGCAATAATCTTCCCGTTTTCAGCTCGGCAGACAAAGTCCTTTCATCGCCTTGAAAAATAGCATCTCTATATACTTTCAGATTTTCAATGAGTCCGTCGAGCTCCGCTAAAATATTGGAACGGTTATAGAGATAGAGCTGTGACCAAATACGCTCGTCCACGCCCGCTATACGCGTCATATCTTGAAAACTACCGCCCGTAAAACCTTCGCAGCTTCGAGCTGAAGGGCTCTTTACATAGGCGCTGGAAACGAGATGCGCAAGTTGAGAAGTCAGCGCGATCTTTTTATCGTGTTCCTCGGCACTACATTCGGTAATTCGGCCAAAATTCATCAGTTTCGCGTACGCCAATGCTTCTTCTATCGCGCTCTTCTCCGTATTTTGGGAAACGACAACGACAAGATTGGCTCCGTCAAACATTTCCTCTGAGGAAGACAGTATACCGCTCGTCTCTTTACCCGCCATCGGATGCAGCCCTATGTACCGATACCGGCGGGGAGCGGAGAAAACTGCTCGTTCTATCTCCGCCTTAATCCCGCAGACGTCTGCTACAAATGCTCCTTCTTTGAACTCCGCCGATTCCAGCAAAGCGATAGCCGAGCGAGGCGGTACGGCCAAAAAAACCGCGTCGTACTCTGTAAAATTTTCAGCTTCCTCTTGAATATAGCCTTGATTTTTGGCATAGGAAAGGGTCATTTCATCGAGGTCGCTACCCGCGACGAAACATCCCGCTTTTCTCAATGCCCTGCAAATCGAGCTTCCAATAATTCCCAGCCCGATGACCGCTGTCTTTTTCATAAATTCCCCTCGGAATCTTTCAGGCCTTCACCTTTGCGGAGAGGCTCTTTGCAAGCTCCTCGAGCTGCACGAGCTGCTCTTCTTTCAAGGAGGAACGTACGGTGACAGAGATATCCTCAAAAGTACAGTTTTTCAAGGTAGAAAGTTCCGCTGTCATCTGCGCTTTTGCGGCGGGAGCCCAGCTTCCGTTTTCGATAATCGCAAAATTTTTGTTCTGTACCGCCAAAGCCTTCATATCTGCAATCAGATTTTTCATGGGAGTATAGATTTCCGCATTATAGGTGGGCGAAGCGAGAACGACGTTTTTGACGCGGAAAATTTCGGAGATGAGTTCGGAAACGTGCGTTTTGGAAGCATCGTAAACGCGCACGTCCTTCACCCCGTTTTCCGAAAGCTTGGATGCGAGAATTGCCGCAGCATTTGCGGTATGCCCGTACAGGGAACCGTAAATGATGACGACGCCCTTGGATTCTTCTTCGTAACGACTCCACTTGTCATACTTGTCCAAAAAATAAGCAAAATTTTCCCGCCAAATCAAGCCATGCAACGGACAGATATAGGCGATGTCAAGCGCGGAAAGTTTTTTGAGTGCCATCTGTACCATGGCGCCATATTTTCCGACGATATTCGTATAATATCTGCGCGCTTCATCCAGCCAGTCGCGATCATAATTCACCTCGTCGCTGAAAAGATTTCCGTCGAGAGAATGGAAAGAACCGAAGGCATCGGCGGAAAAGAGAATTTTATCCGTCTCGTCATAAGTGATCATGACTTCCGGCCAGTGCACCATAGGCGCAAAATAAAATCTGAGCGTATGTTTTCCCGTCGTAAGAGAATCGCCTTCCTTAACCGTAAGTGTCTTTACATCCTTAAAGTCAAAAAAGTTGGAAATCATAGTAAAGGTTTTTACATTTCCGACTAATGTCGCATCGGGATAACGGCTGAGGACTCCGCGAAGAAGCGAACAGTGGTCGGGCTCCATGTGATTAACGATGAGATAGTCGAGCTTACGGCCTTTGAGCGCAGCTTCGAGATTGTCAAAGAATTGTTCGGCAATCGCCTCGTCCGCCGTATCGAGCAAAACGGTCTTTTCGTCCGTCAAAAGATAGGAATTATAAGAAACCCCTTTAGGCAGAGGAAATACATTTTCAAACAGGGCGAGTCTTCTGTCGTCGCCGCCCAGCCACACTACATCTTTCGTAACGTTTCTGATATTGTACATAAAAATAAAAGCTCCTTTCAATCGTCTTTGTCATAAATTCGACATCTTTATTTTTCCTCAATCATACCATATTTATCGAAAAATTTCAAGCGTTGAGAGTAAAATAATCGCATTTTTTATAAAAGAAACCGCAAGCGGGAAATATCCCCCTTGCGGCCCTTGAAAATCGGATTGTATTATTCGTCTTCGGTCTTTTCGTTTCTGAGGTATTTTTGCTTCGTAGCGATACCGCCGCGAATATGGCGTTCGTTCAGATTTCTGTCGGATACAGCCCGCGCCCTTTCGTATAAATCCATGTCAATGTTTTTCAGGCGTTCGGAAACGTCTTTATGGACGGTAGATTTACTGATATCAAAATGCGCGGAACACGCGCGGACGGTGCACCCCGTCGCTACGATATATTCCGCGCTTTTCCTCACGCGTTCCTCAATATAATCCCACAAACCTTTCGACCTCCGAAAATACATTTATAATCTATATTTATGTCGGATTTTGAAAGGTTATGACCGTTTCGGACAATTCTTAACTTTCCGTTTTATAAGGGAGAGGAATGACTTTCGTCACCGTTCCTTCCTCATAGCGGGGAAGTTTTCTCGCCTTAGCGCTCTGCATGGCAATGGGAATATCCTCGCTGGAAAGCTCGGAAACCGCATTGTTTTTTTGCACTACGGCAAGAGGATAGGGCTTGGTGACATAGCTCGCCGAAAGCACGTAATCTCCTTCTCTGAGTCCCACGATAATCGAGCCCTTCTTATACCGTCCGGTCGGCTCGATCTGCGAAGAAATCACTTTCTTGAACTTACCTTCCGACGTGGCTATGATAATTTCGCCCTCGCCGTTGATCTGAGACATGAACGCGACACTATCCCCGTCCCGAAGCATGATTCCGCGGACTCCCGCTGCGATTCTGCCCTGTGTAGGAACGTCGTCCTTCTTCGCGTTGAGGCAAATACCGTTCTTCGTGACGATAATAATCGTGTCCTCCTCGCAGCTCTCTTCCTCCACAGCAATCACTTCGTCTTCTTCGACGAGTTTTACCGCAAGGAAGCTGTCCTTTCTCTGATTATCGTATTCGCTCCATTCCGATTTTTTAATCATGCCCTTCTTTGTAAAGAACATGAGATTTCCGATCGGGAAGCGCTCTCCGATTTCAAAGAGTGCCACGACCTTTTCTCCGTCCAAGGCATCCTTGGACAAATCTTTGAGCGAAACGCCCTCATCGGAGAGCTTGCACTCAAAATCGGGAGAATAAATATCCAGCTTATGACAGTTGCCGTAATTGGTAAAGGCAAAAATTCTGCGGTCAGTGACCGTTTCCAGCTTGCACGCGGCGATGAGCTGGGGCTTGAATTTCCCTTCGAGAGGCTTTTGAAGAGCATCTGCCTGCTTGCCCGTCAAGACCTTGAATCTTTCGTCCGCCGTATATACGAGCGTACATTTGACGCCCGGCTGCTTTTCGCTGGCATGAACCAAAAGCGCATCCGCTTCCTCCGTCGTAAACACGAGCCGCGAATGTCTCGGAGCGGGATATTTGTCCTTGATTTCCGTAATCTCGTCCTTGACGACTTGAAGCTGCAATTCCCCGCTCTTAGAAATCGCCGTAAGTTTTTTAATGAGTTTTTTCAGCTCTTTGAGCTCTTCCTCCAATTTGAATACTTCCAGCTTGGTGAGGCGTGCAAGACGCAAATCGAGAATTGCTTGTGCTTGAATTTCCGTCAGCTCAAACCTCGCCATGAGCTTGGACCTCGCGTCCGAAGTGCTCTCCGATTTCTTGATAATCGCAATTACCTCGTCGATATTGCGGACGGCGATAATCAAGCCTTCCAAGATATGGCAACGCTGCTCCGCTTGATGCAGGTCGAACAGCGTCCTTCTCAGAACAATCTGCTGCTGATATTTTACATAGTGGCGGATAATTTCCATCAGCCCCAGCTGTTGAGGCTTGCCGTCGGCAATTACCACCATATTGATACCGAAAGTCACTTCCAAATCGGTGTATTTA
>CAKXBD010000029.1 GCA_934871445.1 uncultured bacterium
GCATACTTCTCCGTTCAAAAGAATATCCAATTTGACCAATTTGGAACGCTCGTAACCCGCAATTTCATAATCGAAACTGGCGTATCCCTTCGTCCGCGATTTGAGTCCGTCGAAAAAGTCATAGACGATTTCGTTCAAGGGAAGCGTGTATTCCAGCTTTACACGGCGTTCGTCGAGATAGGTCATATTCTTGAATACTCCGCGCTTTTCCTTGCAAAGGTCCATGACGGGCCCCATATAGTCGGGCGGCGTATAGATATCCGCCTTGACGATGGGCTCCTCCATATACTCGATATCGGAGGGCTCGGGCAGGTGAGAAGGATTGTCCACGAAAAATTCCGTTCCGTCCGTCTTATGCACGAGATAGCTGACGCTGGGCGCCGTAGTGATGATTTCGAGATTAAACTCCCGCTCTATCCGCTCCTGAATGATCTCCATGTGCAAGAGCCCCAAAAATCCGCATCGGAACCCGAAGCCGAGCGCCACGGAAGTATCGGGTTCGAAAATCAGGGACGCATCGTTGAGCTGTAATTTCATAATCGCGTCTTTCAGGTCGTTGAAGCGGCTCCCGTCCAGAGGATAAATACCGCAGAACACCACCGGCTGTACTTTTTTATACCCCGGGAGCGGCTCGGCCGCGGGATTGAGCGCAAAAGTCACCGTATCGCCCACCGCCACGTCCTGAATGGACTTGATGGAAGCCGCGATATAGCCGACCTCGCCCGCGGCGAGCTCGGCTTTCGGGAGAAGATTGGGGGCAAAGGCGCCCACCTCCGTGACGTCGTACACGGTATCGGAAAGGAAGGTCTTGATTTTATCTCCGACCTTCACTCTGCCGTCTTTGAGGCGGACGAAGAGAATGACCCCTTTATAATTGTCGTAATAACTGTCGAAAATGAGCGCTTTGAGCGGCTTGTCCGTATCCCCGTCGGGGGGCGGGAAATATTTGACGATCGCTTCAAGGAGATCGTCTATATTCAATCCCTCTTTGGCGGATACGCAGGGCGCATAACTCGCATCCAGCCCGATGACCTCTTCGATTTCCTTTTTCGCCTCGTCCACGCGCGCGCTGGGAAGGTCGATTTTATTGACGACGGGCAAAATTTCGAGATTATTCTCTATCGCGAGATAGACGTTCGCAAGCGTCTGCGCCTCTACCCCCTGCGTCGCGTCCACCACGAGGATTGCGCCTTCGCACGCCGCCAAAGAACGACTGACTTCGTAGGTGAAGTCCACATGTCCCGGCGTGTCGATGAGGTTGAATTCATATTCCTTTCCGTCCTTCGCCGTATAGTACATGCGGACGGGCGTGAGCTTGATCGTAATGCCGCGCTCCCGCTCGATGTCCATGCTGTCGAGGAGCTGCTCCTCCATGTCCCGTTTAGAGACTTGGCCGGTACGCTCGATGAGGCGGTCGGCAAGCGTGCTCTTGCCGTGGTCGATATGTGCAATAATACAAAAATTTCTCAGAAGCGGATTGGGTTTCGCCATTGTCTTTTTCCTCTATAAAACGGCCTTTTTTTCATAAAAAAAGGCCTTTGCTGCGGATTTCTATTACTGAAATCCTCATATATCCAAATCGAAAAGGTCTATAAAAGCGCGGAGCGCATAGGGAATTTGTGCATTTTTTGGCAAAGCCATGCCGATAGATCGCGCGGGAAGCACAGGATCCGTCTTGATTTCGTACATGGATTTATCCGCCAGACGATGGAGAGCATATTCCCTCGGAATACAGCCCACTCCCATGCCGCGGATTACCAGGCGTTTCATGAGATCCCAACTGCTGATTTCGATCGACGGTTTTAATTCTATACCGTTATTTTCCAGAAAGACCGTCATCGATTTCCGCGCAATCGTGTTCGGATCCATTAAAATCAGGGGATATTCCTGCAATTTATCCAAAGGAACGACTCCTTTCGTCAATTCGATATGCTGTTCATTAGTCACAAACACGTCCGTGAGCCGCATACAGTTGCCGTATACGGTAAGTTCGGGATCGGAGGGAATGGGAAGATTGATAAACCCCACGTCGCACTTATTCGTTTTGAGCGCTTCCAGCGTCTTATGCGTCAGATCGGAAACCAGCTCTATCTTCACCGCCGGAAATTTCTCGTGATACGTCACGATTTTATCCGCGAGAAAATATTCGAAAATCGTATCCGAGGCACCGATTCGTATCGTGCCCGAAGCAGATGTATTCAACTGGGCGATCATATCCTCCGCTTCATTGAGAAGGTAAAGCGCCTGCTCAATCTTTGAGAAAATGAGCTTCCCGCCCTGAGCGGACAATTCCATGCCGCGGTGCGTGCGGTTGAACAGGGAGATGCCCAGTTGATTTTCCAACTGCTTTATCGACTGAGAAACCGCCGGCTGGGAAATATACAATTCCTCCGCCGCCTTGGTGAGACTGCCGCACTTCGCCACCGTATAAAATACTCTGTATAATTCAAGATTGACCATAATTCTCTCTCTCTTTCTTCCTAACGTTTATTTTCCCACGCAAAATTTGGAAAAAATTTCCTCGATAATCGCTTCCGAAGCCGTCTCCCCCGTAATTTCCCCAAGGCTCTCCCATGCGTTCCCGACATCGATTCCCACGAGATCGAGAGATAGCTCGCCGCAGGCCGCAACCGCACGTTTAAGGGCCGTTTCCGCCCTTTTTAACGCATCATAGTGTCTTTCTTCTATGAGAAACGCCGCGTCTTCGCCCCGCGAACCGAAGCTCTTCTCGTAAAGCAGTTCTTTCAATCGTTCCATTCCTTCTCCGGTCACCGCAGAAGTCAGAACGTCGGCATCCGTTTCCGTCTCGTCGTTCGTCAGGTCGATTTTATTGAAGACCTTCACGAGCGGTTTTCCCTTTGCGAGTTCCAAAACGCGCGCGTCCTCCCCGTCCGTACCCGCAGCAGAGTCTGCCACGAACACTACGAGATCTGCGGAACGAACGATATTTTCCGCGCGCTCGATACCGATATTTTCTATCTTGTCGCCGCTCTCGCGCATTCCTGCCGTATCGTAGAGATTGAAACGCACTCCGTCGATTTCCAATACGCCTTCCACGGCGTCCCGCGTTGTCCCCGCAATATCCGAAACGATCGCTTTTTCATAGCCGAGAAGGCGGTTCAAAAGAGAGCTTTTTCCCGTATTCGGTTTGCCGCAGAGGGCAACCGTAACTCCCGATTTTATTTTTTTGCCCTTCGCGTACCCGGAAAGAAGAACGGAAACCTCGCCCTTCGCGCGTTGCAGGGCCAGACGTATATCGTCCGTAGATTCCTCCTCGATTCCCTCTTCTGGATAATCGATCGCCGCGTCTATCCCCGCGAGCACTTCTTTGAGAACATCTTGAATTTCCCGAACCTTTCCCGTCAAACGTTCGCTGTAAAGGAGATAACCCGCCTTGACTTCCGCCTCCGATTCCCCGTTGATCATGTCTGCGATTCCTTCGGCCGAGGCGAGGGAAAGTTTTCCGTTGAGAAAGGCACGCTTGGTAAATTCCCCGCGCCCGGCTGCCGACGCGCCGAGACGGAAAGTGCGCTTCAAAATACCGCGGGCGATATTCTCCCCGCCGTGACAGTGAAACTCCACCACGTCTTCGCCCGTATAGCTGGCAGGGGCCTTGAAATATACGCAAAGTCCGTAATCGGTAAAGGTTCCGCCGTCGATTTCGCCCGGATACAGGCGATAGGGCCGAAAATCCTTCACCGCCGTCTTACCCGACGGAACAAACATTTTTTCCGCTATGGAAAGAGGGCTGTCCCCGCTGATTCGCACGATTGCCACGCCCCCTTTTCCGGGAGGCGTGGCTATTGCCGCTATATTTCTTTCCTTCATTTTTGCGCCTCCTTGCTATAACTTCAATTTATGATTATTCTTATTATATCACAGAGCTTTCACGGTGTAAATCGTTTTGAAGCATTTTTGCAGAAAAAAAAGACGGAAATTATAACTTTCTCTTATTTCCGTCTTTTTATTTTTTCCCGCCGAGCCCAAAGCGAATCGATCCCCTCCCGATCAGTTGAATAAGTCGTCCGAATCTGAGCTTCCGCCCGTTTTTTTGGTATCCTCCCCCGAAGCATTTCCCCGATTCTCTTCGCTCTGTCCCGGAGCCTCGTTCCCTTTCGAGGAAAATTCCGAGAAAGGATCGTCCTGAGGGGGCGGCGTTCCCTGCGGCCCGCCATAAGGAGGCTGATAGGGATTTTGCCCATAGGGACTTTGATTATACGGTCCCTGATTATAAGGACCTTGGTTGTATGGCCCCTGATTGTACGGGCCTTGGTTATAAGGAGGGCGCCCGTAAGGATTTTGCTGTTGTTGACGGCGGATAAATTCCTCTCTGCGGGCACGCATATATGCTTCGTAATCGATTGCTTTATTGTTGCGAATGACGAATATTGCGATATATCTCGACATGGGGACAAAAAGAGCGACAAAGGAAAGCAGCATGTATCCGCGCGCATAATACTTCTTATATAATCCCATCAAAAGGATAAACAAGAGGACAAGATAGACGAGTTGAACAATCGAGAGGATATAATCACTGATAACATAAAAGTTGAAAGCATATCTTCCCGCGGTGGGAAGATTGCTCCACTGCACGCCGTATTCTCCGATGACTTTATACTCTTCCGTGCCGTATTTGGTAAATAAGAGAATTTCCACCGTTATCGTCGCCGCACATACGAGAGCCGTTAAAATCTGGGAAATCATCGTATATAAACCGGGACGCTTCATCTTTTTGCCGAACACGTCGCACGCGCCCGCCAGCTTTCCCATATACCAGACAGAAGCAAACGGCACGAACGCGAGCCATTTGTTTTTCATCTCGCGTTTCTTGGCCATCGCATAGAGCCCGAAGCCCTGCAAGACAAAGAGCACTAACCAAATGCCGCCCCCTATTCCCAAGGCGGTAAACAGCATTTTTCCGTCTACTTGTTCGAGCCCGCGCACCGTAGCGAAAATCGAAACAAATCCGCGATAAATCGTATATATTTCCATAAACACTCCCGCCGATCGATCATCGGCCGATTTATTCTCCTTCTTTAATTCTTCCTTAAACTTAAAACGTTCAGCCCGCAAATCCTATCAACGAAATCAAAGACATCGTCAGCGCTATCGCAAAGCCGATTGCGAGAAGCGCGATCGTCAGACCCATTCCCGCTTTGCGATTGATTTTACCCCTTCCCCTTCTTCCGACGAGGAAACTTTTCTGTTCTCCGTTTCTATCTTCCAATCCGCCGCAGTCATACCAGGATTTTTCTTCGCAGAGTGTTCCCGAAACCATATCGTTGACTACAAAAGAAGCCTTTATCTCCCCGAAGGAACGGTCGGGTATTCTCTGAGAATGTAACATTCTCTTTCCGAAATACACGACGCCCGCGATAAGGCAAACCGTACCGACCGCATAAATCATGAGCGTCGCAATAGACAAATATACCTCTCCGTGCGGACGGCCTACAGCCGAAACCTCGACGCCGTTCAGCACGAGACTGAATACGACCGCAAAGAAATTATTTGCAAAATGCGCAGCCATTCCCACGACGATGTTTTTCGTCTCCAAGACCAAAACGCCGAATACCATTCCCGCGAGGAATTGATAGATAAACTGTTCAAAGCTGCCGTGCGCGAACGCGAACAGAAGCCCCGAAAGCACTACGGCGGGCACTTTTCCGAATTGCAGGAGTCCCCGCATGATGACGCCGCGGAACAGAAGCTCTTCAAAAATTGCAGGCAGCAAGGGGGTACAGATAAAGAGATAAATATAGAGCCAAAAGCTGGGTTCGAGCGGAACATCGCCGCCCCCCGCCGCAGGAAAGCCGAGGGAAAATTGAATGTTGCGGATTTCCATGCCGAAACTGCTCGACAGGGGCATAAAGACGGACAAAAGTCCGCCGATGAGCACAAATGCCATCAATATTTCCATGCCGCAGCCCTTCCGCGCGAGAAATCCTCCGCCGTTGACCGCTCTGACATTGGCCGAAAGGCAGATAATTAACGTAATAATGCCTAAGCCCGCGGCGATGAGGACGGATTCCATAACGAGATACGGGGAATAATCCGAAACCTTACCTTCCCCCTGAGAATTCAAAACGGCAGACAGAGCAAATGCGGAAACGAACATCATGAGCCAAAAGGCCAAATACGCCGCGGCCGCATGCGCGGCGTTGAACGAGTTCGGATTGTATCGCTTTGTTTCTTTCATCTCTCAAAAGGCCTCCTCGTAATCCACATTCATCAGCGTCAGTCCCTTGGCGGGCATCGTCTTCCCGAGAAGCTCCCGTCTTCCCGAAACGAAGGCTTCCCGAAGGCTCTCCGCACTCCGCCTTCCCGAAGCGATGTCCAAAAGTTCTCCCGCCATCGTTCGTACCATATTATACAAAAATCCGTTTCCGCAGACATATATCTTCAAATCCCTGCCGCCGAATGTCTCTCCTTCCTCCACCCGAACGGAATATACCGTCCGCACCGTCGTCTTTACAGAGGAACCCGACGCGCAAAACGCCTTGAAATCGTGCTCCCCTTCAAACAGCGCCGCGGCCGAGCGGAGAGCCGCCAAGAGCGGCGCGTCCTCCACTCTCACCGAAAATCGCTCTTTCAAGGGAATCTCCCGTTTCGATACATACAGGGAATAACAATAGGTCTTTTTCTTGGCGCTGCGGTTACAGTCAAAATCCGGTCTTGCCGCGGCCCACCCCTCCAAAATTCGGATATCCGAGGGCAGAAAACGGTTGACGCAATCGGGAAGTTTTTCGGGCGGGACGGTCAATCCCTCCGCATCGAAGTGACACATCTGCCCTGCCGCGTGCACCCCTGCGTCCGTCCGGCCGCTGGCCGTAACCCGACACGGTACCCCCAAGGCCGCCTCCATTCCTTTTTCCAGCGCTTCCTGGACAGACAGCGCGTTCTTTTGTCTCTGCCAGCCCGCATAACTCGTGCCGTCATAGGAAAGCTTGAAAACGTAACGCATTCTTCCTCCGTCTGAAACAGCGTATTTTCTAAAAAATCGTCCTTTCCTCAGAAAATCAAATAATCTGCGGCAGATAAATACGCAATAAAATTACACCTGTCAAAAGCGCCGCTCCGATGAAAAACGCCACGAAATCGCGCCATGTAAAAGTCAATTTCTTATATTTTGTACGAACTTTACTGCCCGAATAACACCTCGCGTCCATCGCGTCGCCCAATTCGTCCGCTCGGCGGAAGGCACTGATCAAAAGCGGGATCAGCACGGGAACGATCGCCTTGATCCGCCGAATGAGTCCGCCCGTTTCAAAATCGGCGCCCCGCGCCTTCTGCGCATTGATGATACGCCCCGTTTCGTCCGTCAGAATAGGAATGAATCTGAGAGCAATAGACATGATGAGCGCCAGCTCGTGAACGGGAAAACGGACGAGTTTCAAAGGATAGAGGAGGCTTTCAAGGCCGTCCGTCAGAGAAACGGGCGTCGTCGTCAATGTCAGAATTGCCGAGCCCATTACGAGAAGGAACAATCTCACCGCCAGAAAAATCGTATAAAATATCCCTTCTTTGGTAATCTTCAAAAATCCCCACTTGATCAGCACCGTCTCCCCCGAATAGAAGAATAAATTCAACACGGCGGTAAACACGAGAAGAAAGATAATCGCCTTTACCGAACGGAGAACGCTCTTTACAGGCACTCGCGAAAATGCCATGATGAGCACGAAAACCGCCGCGCAAGCCGCAAGCCCGTAAAAGTTCTTCGCTGTGAATATCGCCGCAATATAGACGATGAGGAAGAGAATTTTCGTGCGCGGATCGCATTTATGCACGAAGGACTGAGCGGGATAATACTGTCCGAATGACACGTCACGCATGCGCTTCACCCCCCGCGATTCCCGCGTATTCGGATACTTTTTCCACAAAGTCCCGACAGGTAAAATCGGAAAGAATTTTTATTCCTCTCCCCGCGAGAAATTCGGTCACTTTCGCCGTAAACGGAACGTCCAATCCCAAGGCCGTAAGGCGGTCGGGCGAAAGAAACAACTCGCTCGGCGGCGCGGAAGCGATTACTTGTCCGTCGGAAAATACCGCCGCTCTCGAACAGTTCTCGCTGATCTCATCCATATCATGCGACACAATTATGACGGTTTTACACCACTCTTTGTGAATTTTGTGTAAAAGTTGCATAATTTCTCGTTTTCCGAGGGGATCGAGTCCCGCGGCCGGTTCGTCCAAAACGAGAATTTCCGGTTTCGTAACGATGACGCCCGCAATCGCAACGCGGCGTTTCTGACCGCCCGAAAGCTCAAACGGAGAGCGGTTTTTCATTTCTTCGTAATCGAGCCCCACCGTCTCTAACGCTTCGCGCACCGCCTTTTTGACGTCCTCTTCCTTCGGCTCCTCTTTGGAAAAATTTTTGAGACCGAATGCTACATCCGCAAAAACCGTCTCCGCAAACAACTGATACTCGGGATATTGGAAAACCATTCCCACTTTGCTGCGAAGCTCTCTGAAATCCGTCTTTTTGTCCGTCAAATCGTATCCGTCTACCGTCAGTTTTACCAAAGGCGGCGGAGCCTCCCCCTTTTTGAACTTTTTCGGTTTATATTTCTTTTCCGCCGTCGGAAGTTTTATCAGTGCATTGAGGTGTTGGACAAACGTGGATTTTCCGCTCCCCGTATGACCGATAATCCCGAAAAATTCGCCCGCTTCGATCGTGAGTTCCACTCCGTTCAGTGCCTGCGAGGCAAACGGAGACCCCGCATTATATATATAGCTCAGATTCCGACAGTCTATCCGTCCGACCGCCCCGTCTCTGTCTCTCGGCTGTTCCTCCCCTGCCCCTATCGAAAGAACGTCCGTTTCCGCCGTTTTTGAAAAGTGCGCGTCCTCTGCGGAACTATTCCGTTGTCTGTTTTCGGAAAGCGGAATCTCCTCCGTGGGAAGACCTGCGTTCCCGTTTTCGGAAGAAGCGCCCCCCGCGGGAGAAACTGCCTTGCGCCGTTCTTCCAGCGCACAAAAAAGCTCTTCGCCCAACGCTTCGGGCGCGAGAACGTCCTTTATCGGCAATCCCCGCTTTCTCAAATCCCGACAAATCTGCACGGGGCGGGGAAGCGTGAGATTGAACGTCTCCAATTCGTCTTCCCGGCAGAGAATATCGGCGGGCTTTCCCTGCATGACGATTTCGCCGCGGTTCATGACGATGGCGCGGTCGGCGAGCATCGCTTCTTCGGGAAAATGCGTAATGAGCAGCACCGTGATTTTTTCTTCTCGATTCAGCTTCAAAACGACGTCTATGACTTCCTTTCTGCCGCGGGGGTCGAGCATGGCCGTCGACTCGTCCAAAATCATGATTTTCGGTTTGAGTGCCAAAACGCCGGCGATTGCGATCCTCTGTTTTTGTCCGCCGGAAAGGCGGGAAGGCGTGGAATACCTGAACTCGGACATTCCCACCGCATCGAGGGCGAACGAGATCCGCCGACCGATTTCCTCCCGCGGTATGCCGATATTCTCGGGACCGAAAGCAATGTCGTCCTCGACGATAGAGGCGACCGTCTGATTATCGGGATTCTGGAACACGATGCCGACGTTCTTCCGTATCTCAAAGGTATTTTTGCCCTCGGCAGCGTCCAATCCCAATACGAAAATTTTTCCGTCGGACGGGGATAAAAGTCCGTCGACAAGCCGCGCCAGCGTGGATTTCCCGCTGCCGTTATGCCCCAATACCGCGACGAATTCGCCCTCTTCCACCGAAAAACTTACGTCCCGCAGCGCGAAGGAATCTTTTTCCTCACCGCCGTATGAAAAATTTACTTTTTCAAATTTGATCGCTTCCATAATTTCGTTTTTTCCGTTCTTCAAAATCCGCGCCGTCGTCCCTTCGCCACAAATTTCATACATGCCTTTAAGGCGGTCGACCCGTTACCCCGAAATTTCGGGAGGCGACCGCCGCAAAAAACGTCTTGCGGACCTTACTGTTTATATACCTTATTATTATAGCAAATTTTTTTCGTCAATACAATGAAAATAAGGTGAAATTCTATTTTTCCGACAATTTTTTTTCCGTGCGTCGGACGCTATACCCGAAATCTGCCCCGCATAAACACCTCGAAAAGAATTTTACACGTATTTTACACCAATTTCTTTTGATTTTTGTGCGTTTTGGTATTGACTTAAACGAAAAAAGAAAGTATAATATTATCGTATGTGAAACAGAGCGGACTTCGACGAATTATTTTTTCCTCTTCGGAACGATGCGCCGTGGCTCGCCCAATGATACACGAATTATATAAACGGAGGCTTTTGGATGAAAAAAATGACCATCGACGGCAATACCGCCGCGTCGCACGTAGCGTACGCATTCTCGGAAGTTGCCGCCATCTACCCCATCACTCCCTCTTCGCCTATGGCGGAATCCGCCGACGAATGGGCTACTGCCCACAGGACCAATATGTGGGGACAACCCCTTAAAATCGCCGAAATGCAGTCGGAAGGCGGCGCCGCAGGCGCTGTGCACGGCTCCCTTTCGGCAGGAGCTTTGACGACCACCTACACGGCGTCTCAGGGACTTCTCCTCATGATTCCCAACATGTATAAGATTTCCGGCGAATTGCTGCCCATGGTCATGCACGTTTCCGCGCGTGCCCTCGCCGCACACTCGCTGAACATCTTCGGAGATCATTCCGACGTCATGGCTTGCCGTCAGACGGGATTTGCCATGCTCGCGTCATCTTCCGTTCAGGAAGTCATGGATCTCGCCCTCGTCGCGCATCTCGCCACTTTGAAATCCAGCGTGCCTTTCCTGCATTTCTTCGACGGGTTCAGAACCTCCCACGAATATTCCAAAGTGGACGGCTTTGACGAATCGAACAACTATGCCGAAATCAAGGCGCTGTTCGATAAGCTCGGCATGCAAAAATATGTAGACGACTTCAAGGCCCGCGCGCTCAATCCCGAACACCCCGTTCAAAAGGGTACCGCACAGAACGGCGACACCTACTTCCAAAACAGAGAAACGGCAAACTCCTACTATCAGGCCGTTCCCGAAATCGTTTCCGAAATGATGAAAGTCGTTTCCGATTACACGGGCAGAAGCTATCATCTGTTCGACTATGTGGGTGCCCCCGATGCCGAAGAAGTCATCGTCGTCATGGGCTCCGGCGCAGAGACCATCGAGGAATCTATCAACAAGCTGAACGCACAGGGCAAAAAATACGGCGTTTTGAAAGTCCGCCTGTATCGTCCCTTCGATGCCTCAGCTTTCGTCGATGCAATCCCCGCGTCCTGTAAAAAATTGGCCGTCCTCGACAGAACGAAGGAACCCGGCTCCCTCGGCGAGCCCCTCTATCTCGACGTATGCGCCGCGCTCCTCGAAAAAGGACGCAATGACATCAAAGTGTACGGCGGAAGATACGGACTCGGCTCCAAAGAATTCACCCCTACCATGGTGCGTTCCGTCTATAAAAACCTCGAAGCAAAAGAGCCGAAAAATCATTTCACCGTCGGCATTTACGAGGACGTCACGAACTCTTCCCTCGATTTCTCGGAAAAATTTGACGCGGCGCCCGCGGGTTCTACTTCCTGTAAATTCTACGGACTCGGCTCCGACGGTACGGTCGGCTCTAACAAGAATACCGTCAAAATTATCGGCGATCATACCGACAAATACGTACAGGCGTATTTCTTCTACGATTCCAAAAAATCGGGCGGCATCACCGTTTCTCATTTAAGATTCGGCGACAAACCCATTCAGTCGGAATACCTCATCGACGCGGCCGACTTCATCGCCTGCCACAATCCTTCCTATGTGACCCGCTATGACATGGTCAGCGACCTCAAAGAAGGCGGCTCCTTCCTGCTCAACAGCGAATGGACAACCCTCGAAGCGCTCGAAAAAGAGCTTCCCGCGAAAATGAAGAACATGCTCGCGAAAAAGCACGCGAATCTGTACGTCATCGACGCCATTAAAATTGCGGGCGAGCTCGGACTGCGCGGAAAGACCTCCACGATTTTACAGTCCGCTTTCTTCTGCATCAACCGTCAGATCATGCCCTACGAAAGCGCGGATCCCAACGACAAGAATACCGCCGTGGCGCTCATGAAATACATGGCCTACAAGTCCTTCTCGAGAAAGGGCGACGCGATCGTTCAGATGAACTATAATGCGATCGATTCCGCCAAGGCTAACCTCGTGAAAATCGATATTCCCGCTTCCTGGGCCACCACGACCGAAGGTGCGGAAATGGTAAAACTTGCGGACAACGAATACTTCCGCAACGTCGTAGCGCCTATTCTCGCACTCGAAGGCGATAAACTGCCTTCCTCCGCATTCAATGCGGACGGTTCCGTTCCCACGGGTACGACGAAGTTCGAAAAGCGCGGCGTCGCTGTTCTCGTTCCCGAATGGAATATCGAAAAATGTATTCAGTGCGCACAGTGCTCTTTCGTCTGCCCTCACGCGACCATTCGTCCCTATCTCGTAGCGGAGGGAACTCAAACGCCCGCCGACTTCAAGACCAAGCCCGCCCTTCAAGCGAAAGGTTACGGTTTCCGTATTCAGGTTTCCCCGCTCGACTGTATGGGTTGCGGCGTCTGCGCGGACGTCTGTCCCGTGAATCAGAAGGCGACGAACGATGCCATCAAAGCAGGGGCAAAGAAGGCCGATCCTGCGGCTTGCGCGCTCAATATGGTTCCGCTCGAAAAGATTTCCGCTCGCGAAGAAGCGAATTGGGAATTTGCGCAGGAACTGCCTTACGCGCCCAAAGACGTTACGGCTAAATTTGCGGACGTCAAAAAATCGCAGTTCTCTCAGCCGTTGTTTGAGTTCTCCGGCGCTTGCGCGGGCTGCGGAGAAACGCCTTATGTCAAGGTGCTCACACAGCTGTTCGGCGACCGCATGATCATCGCCAATGCGACGGGTTGTTCCTCCATTTATGGCGGCTCCTCCCCTACGTGTCCTTATACCAAGAACAAGGACGGTCATGGCCCCGCTTGGGCAAACTCCCTGTTCGAGGACAATGCGGAATACGGTTATGGCATGAGTCTCGCCTATAAAGCAAGAAGAAACGCCTTGAAAGATAAAGTTGCCGCTTTGGCTGAAAAATGGACTGCGTGGGCGGAAGGCAAGGCCGCTTGTGAAAAATGGATTGAAAATATCGACGACGCGGAAGGCAGCAAGACTGCGGCCGCAGAACTCGTCAAGTGCCTCGAAAACTGCAAGGAGTGCGGCTGCGAAGCGGACGAACTCGCAAAAGAAGTCTATAAGGACAAAGACTGTCTCGTGAAGAAATCCTTCTGGATCATCGGCGGCGACGGTTGGGCATACGATATCGGCTACGGCGGACTCGATCACGTCATCGCTTCCGGCGAGGACGTCAACATTCTCGTCTTGGATACCGAAGTTTATTCCAACACGGGCGGACAGGCGTCTAAATCTACCCCCATCGCGGCAGTCGCTAAGTTCGCGGCAGGAGGCAAGAGAGTGAAGAAAAAGGATCTCGGCATGATTGCGACCTCCTACGGCTACGTATATGTAGCGCAGTGCTCTATGGGTTCCGATAAGGCGCAGTTTGTAAAGGCGCTCAAAGAGGCGGAGGCTTATCACGGACCTTCCCTCATTATCTGCTACGCTCCTTGTATCAACCACGGTATCAACATGGGTAAATCTCAGACCGAGGAAAAGAATGCCGTCGACTGCGGGTATTGGCAGCTCTACAGATATAATCCCCTGTTGACCGAAAAAGGAGAAAATCCTTTCACGCTCGATTCCAAGGATCCCACGGGAGATTATCAGGCATTCTTACAGGGCGAAGTCCGTTATGCTTCCCTGAAAAAGACCGAGCCTGCTTTGGCAGAAGAACTTTACAAGGAAACGGAAGCGGCTTCCAAAGAACGTTTGGCAAACTACAAAAAAATGGCCGGAAAGTAATGTCTTTTCAGAATGAATAAAACACAGCTCCGTCGGGAAACCGATGGAGCTGTGTTTTTCTATATATTATATAATCTTACCCTCAATAGAAATCCGTCCAATTATCTTCTTCGTCGGGGAAATCGGGATTAGTATGCTCTGAATCGGATTGAGAAGCAGAGGAATCAACCGAAATAGAAACCGAATCGGAAAAAGCGTCCGAGGACGGAGACGAATTCGGAGCACTCGGATTGGTTCCCGAAGAAAACGAATCTTCCGGAACGGTCGCAGACGGTTCCGAAGAGGAAAGCGGCGAAGAGTCGCGAACGTCCCACGTCGCACAAGCGACGAAAATCCCGAACGTCAATACGGATAAAGCGATAATCCATCCTAACTTTTTAACTTTTTTCATCTATTTTTTCTCCCGAATGACTAATTCTATTATACGATAAAATATTATTTTTGTCAACGATTGAGGCAAATCTCCCTCGTATTCTTGACAAATAGAAGTCAAATGTTTATAATTAAAAACAACGGTTAAGATTCTCTATAAGGAAAGAATATGAAAATTGCAATTATTTGTGACGTACCCTTAAAAGAAAATAACGGTACGGCAATCGCAGCTCTGAATTTAATACGTTTTTTGAAAAAACGCGGACATTCCCTTATAATCGTATGTCCCGAATCGGATATTCCCAAGATGGAAGACGAAATACGTGTTCCCAAAATCAACTTCCTGTTTCTCAACGGATATGTAGAAAAAAACGGCGTCACCTTGGCGCGACCGGAAAAAAAGATTTTGAAAAAAGTCATCGAAAATGTGGACGTGGTACATTTGCTGGTTCCGTTTTCTCTTTCGAGAGCAGCAGTAAAAATAGCGCGCTCTCTCGGAGTTCCCATCACGGCAAGTTTTCATTGTCAGGCAGAAAATGTATCCAATCACATCAAACTGATGAATAATCAGTGGTTCAATGAACAGGTCTATAAAAATTTTTACCGTGCTGTTTATCGATATTGTGATTGCGTACACTATCCTACTCAATTTATCCGAAATGTATTTGAAAATTCGACCGGTCCCACCAATGGATTTGTCATTTCTAACGGCGTCAATCCGCTTTTTTTATCTCGGCAGAAATGTGTGGAAAGACCCAGAGAGTATCAAGATCGATTTATTGTTCTTTGTTCGGGCAGATATTCTCAGGAAAAAGCACAACATATTTTAATAGAAGCGGTAAAATTTTCAAAATATGCCGAAAAACTACAATTAATTTTTGCCGGAGACGGTCCCTATAAGGAAAAATTGAAGAAACAAGCCTCAGAACTTCCCCTGCCGCCTCTCTTTCGTTTTTTCGGACGTGAAGAATTGGCCGAGGTTATTTCCTATGCCGATTTATATGTCCATACCGCGGAAATCGAGATCGAATCCGTCGCCTGTCTCGAAGCGATTTGCGGCGGATTACTTCCTATTATCGCGGATTCTCCTCGGAGTGCAACACGATATTTTGCATTGACGCAAAATAATTTGTTCCGCTATGACTCTCCCCAAGAGCTTTCTAAAAAGATAGATTACTGGATAGAACACGAGGAAGAAAAAAGAATTTGTCTCGAAAAATATTTCGATTTCTCTCAAAAATTTGCCTTGGACGAATGTATGAAACAAATGGAAGAAATGCTATTCCTCGCCGCGAACCACGGAAAATCGGATTCTGAAAATTTTGATTCGGCGCGCTGACTTTCTCCATTTCAATAAATTGAACGTTTTATATATTTTTTATTGACTTTTTCAGAAAATATCTCGTTTTTTTATAGAAATCGATTGACATAAAAGAAAAATTATGATAAAATTAAAAAGAATTAAGAGCTAATGAAAATATTTTCTTTTGCCTATACTCCCAAGTAAAAATTGGAGGGCAGAACGTCAATGTTCTGTCCTCCAATTTTATTTTCAATAATAAAAAACCGACAAGGATTCTTCAAAAATCCCTGCCGATAATTTTTGGTGGTCTCGTTGGGGCTCGAACCCAAGACCTCATGCATGTGAAGTCGATTCAAAAACTTTTCAGTCTTTCAATATAAAGATTTGCGGCTATTCTGCCCAAATCCTGCGCAAAATACTTTTATAAAAATTGCCTTTTTTGCTTCCATGTACGTCTTATTTTTTCGCCTTTTTCTAAAAAACTATTGACTTTATCAGAATATCGTGCTATAATAAAAACACAACAAGGGCGAAACCCTAAACGGTTAGCCCCGTGAGTGATTATCTAAAAATAACCGCCAACGCTGCCAACGCCAGGGCGGTTATTTTTTTATGGTTACATAGATTTTGTCTTTTGTAACATGGAAAGAAGTTATGTAGCCCTCCTGAACAAGCCAGGAAAGGAGCGCGATAATTTCAAACCGCATAAAACCACCTCCTTTTTACGAGAGGATTGCTAACCGCCTTTGAGTTTTACCCTTGTTGCTTGAAGATATTATACCATATTTTGGAAACATTGTCAATAAAAAATCTGAACGGCGCCGCTTCCGGCGTCGTTTTTTGTGTCCTTGCTTTGATCCAGAGCGCCGGGCGCAGGAATCGTTATTTATCCGCTTTCCGAGCAGCTTCACCGTGGCGGCTGTTCTCCCGCCGACAAGCTCCAACACCGAGAAAGCCGCCTGCGGCTTTCCGTTTTCTTTCTTCCATATCCCGGAAGCCCGCCGGGCTTCCCCGTTTCTATAATTCCGCCTTCCTTCCCGCGGCTTTGGCGCCCTCTTTCCGGCGCCGCCGCGTATTCCTTCTATAAACAATTCTTTTCTATATACTATTATATAGGTATTACTGTCCCAAAAATGTCATGGCTGACCGTACCGTTTTTGTCACCTTGCCGTTTCCTTTTTGTCACCTCCAAACTGACATTTTGAATACACTGCAAAATGCACGAAAAAAGCGCCCGGCGAATCGGCCGCCAAACGCTTTTTTTATCACGACTATAAGCGCGGATTTCTCCACGCTTTTATTTTTTCATTCAGTTCGCCCTAAACTCCACTCCCGCCGCGAAGCCGTTTCCTTTCATAGCCGGCCTCCTTTGGGATAACAATCGCACATTTGCCCGTTCGGTAAAAATCCCGTATCCGAACACTTCACGCAACGATACCTCGGCCGTAAATCCTCCGGGGAGATGTTCATCGCCTGCATGCGTTCCGCCATCACGGCCGCCCAGCGTTTCTGTTCCCCTTTTGCTTTCCTTGATTCTTCCGTCTGTCCGAATGCCTCATACCTTCCGATTTTCGGCGTTAACATATTATAACGCCGTTCGGCTTCCCGGTATTGCTCGTCCGCGTGCAAACGCGCTTTCATCTGTTCCGCCGGCGCATTTGCACGATCCCGCGCCACTGCATAAAAATGTTCCCGCTCTGACTTCGCATCCAGCTCCGCGATCTTCGGATCGACATAGCCCTTTTTCTCCGAAGCCTTGGCTTCCCGCTCCTTCGTTTTCAACAGTTTCTTATTGATTCGGTACGCACTCCATCGGCTACCGTTCGGTGCTTTGCTTTCGCACGTTATCAGATGCGCGCGTTTCAGGACGTCAAGGCATCTTTGCACCGTGGAAGATGAAAGCCCCAACAGCTTCGCCATTCCTCGGATCGAACCGCTATATTTCCCCGCTCCCGGATTGCCGCAATGCGTCCGGATCAAGGACAGCACAAGAATCTCCGAATGCGTCAGATAGCGTTTTCCTTCCCCAAAAATCTCAAATTCTTTCTGATACAGGTATAACTCCGAACGGATAAACCCGTTTCCGCACTTCTCGCCCGCATATGTATACGCTGCACACGCCCGCCGGCTCTTGTCCTGCACGACCATTTTCTCCGCTTTCAATTCCTTCACCTGACGCGCGATTTGCCGTTCAGAAAGCCGGAAATCCTTGGCAAACGTCTTGAAGCTCGAACGGCAAATCCCCTCTTTTGCGTTCGCGGAGGAAAACGTGAAAATCTTGCCGAGGGTCAGAAGCCCCGCAGCCGTAAATCCCTTGCTCAAAAATTCGTAGGGGATCCTTATGTAGTTTTCGGTTTCCTTTACCGCTTCCGACATTTCTTTGCCTTCCTTTGTCCGTTCAGACTTCATTACCCCAGCAATCCCAGCCGGTTATTTCTTCTCTGGCGAACAGCTCAATAGCGGGGCCCCCCCCCCCGCGGGGGGGGGGGGTGTGGGGGGGGGGGGGGGGGGGGGGG
>CAKXBD010000030.1 GCA_934871445.1 uncultured bacterium
AAAACGAGGACATGGAGAGCGTTTTGGACGACTGTCTCGCGCTCGGTATCCCGCAGCGGCATCTCACATGGCATTATCGGAGCAAGCACGAAAGCCTGATCGCTTTTTCCAATATCATGTACTACGGCAACAAGCTGTGCACTTTCCCGTCGCCCGACGCCCCCGACAGCAAGGTGAAATTTATCCGCGTGGAGGACGGCGTATACGACCGCGGCTTCACCAAGCGGAATAAGCCGGAGGGGGACGCCCTAGTTGCGGAGGTAGTTCGCCGCTTGCAGGATCCCGCGGCGAAAAAGTCGAGCATCGGCATCGTCACGTTCAGCAATGTGCAGAAGGATTACATCGAGCGCAAGCTGACCGCGGCGATTGCGGAAAAGCGGTTGGAGGACGTCGCCTACGACCGCGAGGAGCCCATTTTCGTCAAAAATCTCGAAAACGTACAGGGCGACGAGCGGGACGTCATTCTCTTTTCCGTCTGTTACGGCCCCGACAGATCGGGGCGGATTTCCCTCAATTTCGGGCCTTTGAATCAGGCCGGCGGCTGGCGGCGGCTCAACGTCGCGGTGTCGCGCGCGAGGGAGGAGATGGTCATTTTCTCGTCCATGACGGGCGCGATGATAGATTTGTCCAAAACGGGTTCCAAGGGCGTCGCGGGGCTCAAAGCCTTCCTCGAATTTGCGGAAAAGGGCCGCACGACGCTGGCGATTCCCTCGGGAAATCTCGTCGCCAAAAAACCGGGAATCGGAAAGTATATCGCGGAGGAGCTTTCTTCCTACGGTTATGACTGCCGCTATGACGTGGGCGTGTCAGACTTCAAAATCGACGTCGCGGTTACCGATCCCAGAAATAAGCATAAATTTATTCTCGCCGTCATGTGCGACGGGCCGAACACCTTTTCCGTCAAAGACAGGAACGTTTTGCAGATTCAGACCTTGAAGCGCAATAACTGGAACGTCGTGCGCGTCTATTCCATCAACTATTACAATAACCCCAAACGCGAGATCAAGAAGATCAAGGATCTGCTCGATAAATTGACGGGGGCGGATAAACGGGGCGGAACGGGGCTCAATCGCAGCAAGAAGCCGTATAAGGCGGCCGCGCTCGAACAGCGTTTCGAGAACGCCACCTTCATTACGTCGGGGGATAACGATTCGGAAATCATTTCCCGCCTCAAATCGATCGTGACGGCGGAAGAGCCCATTTCCTACGATTTTCTCGTGCGGCGCTGCCTTACGAGCCTCGGCGTCGTCAAATACGGCGCAAAGGTGGATTCCCGCATGCAGGCGCTCGTCGCGCTGTGCGGATTCCGTTACGAAAAGATCTTAGGAACGGCGTATTACCGCAAGACGGATAAAAATATCGGTTTCGACCGTTACCGCGTGGAGACGGGCGAGACCTTGCGAAAGAGCGAGACGGATTTCACGCCTTACGAAATCATTGCGCTCATCCGCGCCGCGCTGGAAGATAAGGTTGCGCTGTATATGGACGAAATCATGGTCATCGTCTGCAATCTGCTCCGCGTTTCCAAGACCACGGATAAATTCGCCGTATATGTCAACGACTGCGTGACGCTCGGCGAAGAGAAGGGCCTGTTCGTGCGTTCCGTTTCGGACAGGATCTCTCTCGCTTGAACGCCGCCGATCATGAAGAGGTCGGACGCCGTCGAAAACTCGGCGGGCGGAAAATTGTTCAATTTCCGTCCCGTCCTGTTTTCGGCGGCGTTTTTTGCGCTCGGAATCGCCTTCGCTTACGGGCGGAGGTATTTCGGGCTTTCCTTTTGGTGGCTGGCGGCGGGGATTCCCGTCTTTGTCCTCGCCCTGCTCTTTTCCGCCGCAAAGCGGAAGGCCGCGGCGGTCTGCGCCGCGCTCGCTTTGTGTTTCGCGCTGGGAACGCTCGGATTTTCGGCGGAAATTTCGGCTTTTACCGAAGGGAGCCGATATTCGGGAGAATACGCGGTCACGGGTACCGTTGCGGAAAAGAAGGAGTACGATAAAATTTCCGTCCTTCTTCTCGAAAGCGTCACTATCGGCGGGACGAAGGAACAGGGGAAGATAAACGCAACCCTGCCTGCTTCTCTGTCTGCGTCCGTGGCCGTCGCCGACAAAGTGACTGTATTCGGAAAAGTGGAGACGAATACGGAGGCCTTCGACGATTACGGTTTTCGTGCGGAGGAAGTGTCGGGACGGGTGCGTTTCCAGATCGACGTCTCTTCCCTGACCGTGACGGGAAAAAGTAAAAATCCTTTTCTCGCCGTGCGTTCGAGACTGGTGGAAACTTTATACGCGGGTATGGACGAAGAATCTGCGGCCGTCACCTGCGCGCTTTTGACGGGGGACACCTCGGGGATCGAAAGCGGGCTTCTCGAAAACGTCAGGCGGGGAGGCATCGCGCATATCTTCGCCGTTTCGGGCCTGCATATAGGGGCGTTATACGCTTTCTGCCTGTTCCTTTTCCGAAAGACAAAACTCTCCGCCTGTCCCCGCGGAATAAAATTTTTCCTCGTCGCCGCACTTTTGTTCTTTTACGGCGGAGTCTGCGGATTTTCCCCCTCCGTCATCCGCGCCTGCGTCATGTGTATCGTATTGTATGCGCATATGCTCATCGGCGTCAAGTCCGATCTGCTCGAAAGCGCGGGACTCGCGGCTCTCCTCCTGCTGCTCGTCCGCCCCTCCTTTCTCTTTGAAGTCGGATTTCAACTCTCTTTCGCGGCCTGCCTTTCCATCGGCGTCCTGTCGAGACCCTTGAAACGGCTGACGTTCAAAATTTTTAAGGTCAAAGAGGGACCGTATCTCGGGGAACGGATCAAGAAGTCCGTCGCGTCCTTTGTCTCCGTTTCGCTCGCCGCACAGCTCGGAACCGCGCCCGTCCTTCTCGATACCTTCGGATACATTTCTCTTTGGAGCCTTCTCCTCAACGGCGTGTTCGTCCCTCTCGTGGGCGCGGTTTTTGCGGGCCTGCTCGCGATTGCTTTTGTCTCGGCCATGCTGCCGCTCGCGGCGGCGCCCGTGCTGCTGTATGTGCCTTCCGTGCTGTGGTCGGCGATTTTGCTCGTCTTTCATGCCTTCGATTTCTCTCTTCCCGCCATACAGGGGTGGTGTTTCGGACGCGGCGCCGTACTCTATTACGCCGCGCTTTGCGCGGCTTCGGATAAAGTTAATCTGTCGGCGAGAGATCGGGTTTTGTCGGTGCTATTTTTAGCGGCGGGAACCGTTTTGGCCGTCGTCGGAATCAATCTTTGACAAACGTTCTTCGGCGGAGCGGCAAAAACAGGTAAAACGATTTTCTTGCGTTTTTGAAGAGGATATGGTATAATAAAACGGAGAATCGAAAAGTCGGGCGGTTTTTTATCAATTTTCAGACAGGAGGTCGGAATAAATATGAAATACGTCGAATTCAGGAAGTTTACCGATGAAAACGGCGCGCTTCCCGTCTATTTGTTCGAGGGCGAGGAAACTTATTTCCGCGAACGCGGCAGCGAGCTGTTGTTGAGGCGTTTTCTCAAAGAGCCGACTCTCGATTTTACCGCCTTTGACGGAGGGACGCTGAAAGGGGAGAAGCTGAAAGCATTGGCGGACGCCGTCAACAGTTTTCCTTTTTTGAGCGAAAAGCGGTTTATCAAAGTGACGGAATTTTATCCTACGGAAAAGGAGTACGATTTTTATCTCAAACCGATTTTTGAAAATCCGCCCAAGGACAGCGTCCTCATGATCGTCAATTCGGGCAAAGGCAAAGCCGGATGCGCGGCGCTTGCGAAAAAGCCGAACGTCACGTATGTGGATTGCGGCAGGTCGGACGAGGAGACGATTAAGAAATGGATATACGTCACCTGTAAACGTGCGGGCGTATATGCGGACGGCGTGACCTGCGGAAAAATTGCGGCCTACTGCGTGAACGATATGTCGAGAATCGCAAAGGAAACGGAAAAACTGCTCGTCTATTGCAGTGCGACGGGCGCTGCTCGTCTGACGGACGAGATCGTGGACGAGGTCGTTTATCCCGATTCGGAATATAAAATTTACGAGCTCGCGAACGCTCTTTCCCGAAAAAATTATTCGGCCTATGTGAAGATTTTGAACGAGCTTTCCTCCAAGGGCTTCGACGAAATTTCTTTGCTCAATTCTCTTTGCTACTATTTCAAGGGACTGTATGAAGTGTCTTTAAGCCGCGGAAGCGACCGCGAGGTTGCGGCGGCGCTCGGAATCAAGGAGTATGCCGCGAAGAAGAATCGGGAGCAGGCCGCAAAATTCCCCAAAGGGGAACTGTTTCGCTGTTACAGAGACGTTTACGAGGCCATCGGGGGAATTAAATGCGGGGAGTTGACCCCGTCTTCCGCTTTGAAAGCGGTCACTGCGCGGGTATTTTTCGGGAGTGAAAGCCGAAAAGTTCCCTTTTAAGGCGAAAAAAAGGTGAAAAACGAAAAAAAGCGGATTAAAATACTTTCCTTTTGGACGGATATCTTATATAATATATCCGAGTGAGAATAGTTGTTTTGAACGCTTAACTTGATTCTATTTTATCAAAGGAGGCAGGATTATGGAAGCATACGCTTTGGCCGCGGGAATTACCGCGACGTTAACGAAGCTCGGCGAAGACATCATCGGGTTTTTTTCGGGATTCTCCGTCGCTTACGCAGCGGAAATCCTTCTCTTTTACCTGCTCATTTATTACGTATCGAAGGTTTTGCGCGATAACGACGCCACGCGGCTGATGCTCGTCTATTGGGGCGTTATTTTGGTCATGGGCGTCATGAAATATTCCGTCGAGCTGTTCGACACAAAGTTCTATTTCTATTTTGTGCTCGTGCTTTCCATGTTCATGCTCATTCTGTTCAACGTGGAGGTAAAAAAGAGCCTTTGGGACGTTCATAATTCTCCCGCGGAAAAAGCGGAAAGGTTGACCGGCGGAGCCGAAGCCCGTTCGCGAGCGGAAGTGGAACGCTGTATTTCCGATATCATCAAAGCGCTTCAAAATATGTCGAAAAATAACGTGGGAGCGCTGATCGTGCTGTCGAAGGGAAATTTGCCCAAGCAGGTTCTGCAAAGCGGCGTAATGCTGGACGCGGAGATTTCCACACAGCTCATCGAGGGGATATTCTTTCCCAAGGCGCCCCTGCACGACGGTGCGATGATTATCCGAGGTCATAAAATACAGGCGGCGGGCTGTTTTCTGCCCCTGACGCAAAAGACGAGCTATCCCAAGGAGTTCGGTACCCGTCACCGCGCGGGCATCGGCATCACGGAGGTATCCAACGTCGTTTCTCTGGTCGTCTCGGAGGAGACGGGAATCATTTCGATCATCAAACAGGGCAACGTGCAGCGTTATGCGGATTATGACATGCTGAAAGGCGCGTTGAGGGATTATTATTGGCAGGAACTGCCCCTGTCGGATAAAAAGAATAAGTAAGGAGGCCGTGCATGAATAAGTTTGCAAAATTTTTCAAAAACGTCTTTGTCAATAAATTGTGGATAAAGCTCATTGCCGCTTTTCTGGCGTTGTTCGTGACGGTGCTTCTCAATATCTGAGCGCACTTTGCGCGCGACTCGTTCATATAATAAAACAGGGAGTTCTACGTATAAAAATTGGGGAGAATGAGAAAATTTCAGACGGAGGGAAAAGGCGTCCATGCCTTTTCGGAATAGAGAAAGAGGTCTTTTATGGGCATCAAAGTTTGTAAATTCGGCGGCACGTCCATGGCGGACGGAAATATTATCCGCTCGGTTGCGAAAATCGTAAATTCTGACGAGGACCGACGATATGTTGTAGTCTCCGCGCCCGGAAAACGTTTCAGCGGAGATATCAAGGTAACCGATCTCCTTTATGAATGTAGCGACGAAGCTGCCACGGGTATGAAACGCAGCGAAGTTTTTTCAAAAATCCGGACCCGTTTTTTGAGCATCGAAAAAGAAATCGGAATGAATATCGGTCTCGAAGCGATGCTGGACGAAATCGAGTGGAATATCGTCTCCGGAGCGGGAAAGGACTATTGTGCTTCCCGCGGGGAATATCTTTCGGGGCGAATTATGGCGGCGGTTCTCGGCGTTCCGTTCGTGGACGCGGCGGATGTCATTCAATTTAAGGCGGACGGCTCGTTAGACGAGAGTACATATTCTTTAATGGCCTCCGTTCTCAAAAAATATCCCAGGGCAGTAATTCCGGGCTTTTACGGAAAGGGCGCGGACGGGAAAATCAAGACCTTTTCCCGCGGCGGGAGCGATATTACGGGCGCGATAGTGGCGCGGGCGGTGAAGGCTTCGCTCTATGAGAATTGGACGGACGTCAGCGGATTTTTCGCCTGCGATCCCAGAATCGTGCCTTCCGCAAAGTGTATCAAGGAGCTTTCCTATCAGGAACTTCGGGAACTTTCCTATATGGGTGCAAACGTATTGCACAGCGATTCCATTTTCCCCGTCAAAGCTGCGGGGATTCCCATTCGTATCCGCAATACCTTCCGCCCTCAGGACGAAGGTACGCTGATCGTGGACAGCGACGTGCGCAATCCCGAGGACAACGTCGTGACGGGTATTGCGGGAAAGAAGGATTTTACGGTCATTCTGCTCGAAAAGTCCATGATGAACGCGGAAGTGGGGTTTGCGGCGAATGTGCTCAAAGTGCTCTATCGCCACGGAATTTCTTTTGAACACCTCCCTTCGGGAATCGATACCATGTCTGTGGTCATTGAGAATAAATATCTCGAAGAAGTCAGTTTGGACGATATTTTGCAGGAAATTCGGGACGCGGTGCACCCCGATTATATCCATACGCGGGAAAGCGTGGCTCTCGTCGCGACGGTGGGACACGGCATGGCGGAGAGCGTCGGTACTTCCGGACGCCTTTTCAAGGCTCTTTCGGACGCGGAAATCAACGTCATCATGATAGATCAGGGATCCAGCGAGTTAAATATTATCGTCGGTGTAGATAACGAGGATTGCGCGGCGTGTATTCGCGCGATTTACCGCGAATTTTTCGGTTGAGACTCAATCGAAAAAAACGGCTGATTTTCCATTGAGGAACGCGCAAGGTTCGGGCGGTTTTCGATTTCGTCTTTATTTGATCGGCTGCGAAAGACGGTTATTAATTTTTTCTATTGCCGGTTTTCCCGCACCTTTTGGCTAAGCCTTGAAAGGTGCGGGAAAACCGGCATGGAGGAATCTATGGACAAGTTATTCAAGAAAAAAGCGAGTTTTGCTTTCCTATATGCCGCTACGGCAATTTTGATAGAAATTATTTCTTTTTGTGCCATGGGCATGGGGGTGATACCCTCCTTTTGGGGAATAGATCTCGCATTCATTTTGGGCTTTGCCGTCATTATTTTCGTTTTGCCCTGTACGGCGTCCATCGTTTTCAACGGCATCATGCTTTTGATTCAGGTTATTCTTGCGTTTATCAACGAAGCGCTGCAAAGTATGAGCGGCATGGTGTTCAGTTTCGATATGCTCAATTTGGCCAAAGAGGTAGGCGGAGTTTTTAATTCCGATTTCGTCAATTGGTGGCTTCTCGCGGGACTTTTGGCCCTTTATGCGGCCGAAATGACGGGACTCATTCTTTTGCATAAGTATGTCAAGACTCGCCGCATGCATTTTTCACGCAATGCCGTCGTCATTCTTCTGCTCGTGTGTCTCATCGGAGAGAATGCATCTATGCTTCTCTATCATACGACGGTCAGTGCTTTTCAAAGCTCTACTGCCGCAGATGAATTTGCCGATTATAACGACGACAATCTGTTGTATACCACGCAGTTCATTCCTTCAAAGGCCTTGAAGAAATTCGGGACATTCGGGTTTTACTTCATAAATATTTCCAATGTCTTAAATGAACTTTTCGGGAAGTCTACCAACGACACCTCTTTGAGACAGGGGCTTTCCGCTCTCGACAATTATTTTTCGGAAGGGCAGATGAGCAGCGAAGCCTATGGCGACGCCAATCTCTATACGGGTTCGTTGAAGGGAAAGAACATCGTCCTGATCGTCATCGAGTCTGGCGAGTGGTACGGGATCAATAAAGAATATACGCCTACTCTCTATGAAATGGCGACGCAGGGAATCGCCTTTACCGAATATTATGCGAGGGATAAGACGAACCATTCGGAGGCGATGTCCATTTTGGGCAGTTATCCGTCGAACAGCGATCCTTCGACAAAACTGAAAGAGGCGGAGCTCTCCTTCACGCTTCCCAATCTTCTCGGAAATCTGGGCTATACGACGAATTATTTTCATGCGAATAACAAATCCTTCTATAATCGTGACGTCACGCACGGAGCGGGCGGGCCCTACGGGTTCGATACGGCGCATTTTTTGGACGACATGCCCGCGCTGGAAGGGTGTGACGAAGAAGGAAACGTCATTAAAAAGAGCTTCTATAATTTTGATAAGGACGCATTGATTACAGAGAACTATTTCCCCGAATATACGCATAAGGAAGCGGGCGACGGGGCTTTCTTTACGATGCACATGACGCTTTCTTCCCACGGAGCATACGACGACCTCCTCGATTTGGGCGATTATCCCTTTACGGACGATCGCTATTACGATACCGATATGACGGCGGAGGAGCGGGCGGAGCATCAGAAGAAACTCCAAGAGGAGTTTTCCAAAAAATGTACAGTGAAAGGCTTCGAAAAATATTATGAAGTAATCGATTCCTATCCCTCCACTTTCGTGGCGGATAAAGGGATAAAGTTTTCCGACGAAGCGACGGAGGAAGCGCGTGCGGAAGAGGTCTACCTTCGGTATAAGCGTTTTCAGGCGGGGATGATGGATCTCGACGAAGCGGTAAATTCTCTCGTTTACGATTTGGCGCGGACAGGCCAATTAGACGATACGGCGTTTTTGTTCTATGCGGACCATACTGCGTATTATAATAATCAGAACTATTATTTGAAGGGCGTAGAGACGGGGGACAATTGGAACACCGACCTTTACAATATTCCTTCTTTCTTCTGGTACGGCGGAAGCATGGATTGCAACGTTTCTCCTGCGGAAGGTTTTTACGAGGACTATCACGAAATTTCTTTTACGGCGAAAAAGGATAAAAACAGTCCTTTGCAGGGCGGAAGGACGATAGATAAGTTCACGTGTTCTTTCGATATTCTGCCCACGCTTTTACAGCTTGCGGGATACGATTATAATCTGAATTTGTATCAGGGCGTCAGCATGTTTTCCGACCTCACGAGTATTTTTGTCAGTCGGGAATCGGGCATTTTTACGGACGACATCTATTACGACGGAATTACCGTTTCGGTGCGTCAGGAAGACGGCAGCTGGAAACAGTACGACTATGAAGGGACAATCTATTCGGAGGAAGGATTTTCGGACGAAGTAAAAGAATTTTTGAAGGCCAGCCTCCGATATTACGATAAACAGCAGATGCTGGAAGAGATGTATAAGCTGGATTATTTTGCAAAGCGTCCCATTTTCCGCGAAGTGTCCAAAGAGGGAAAAATTTTTTATTACGTGCGTCAATATGACGGCGCCGCCGCGGTCTGAGCTTTCGGAATACGGAGGGATTATCGAGTCAAAAATACGCCTTATGGCGTAAAAAATATGGAGTAAGAAAGATGAAAAATTACAAGGTATCGTTGAAAGAAACGTACGGAATCGAGGGCGGGGAATTGGAGTGTATCCTTTTCGACCTTCCTTTCGACAGGGAGACTCCCGAATGGAAGCGTCCCGCGGTCATCGTAGTGCCCGGCGGCGGATATCATATGGTCAGCAAGAGAGAGGGCGAACCGATCGCTTCCGCATTTCTTGCGCGTGGCTTTCAGACCTTTGTCCTGACCTATACGACCGCTCCCGAGGGCGCGGCTTATCCCGATCAGCTTATTCAGCTTGCCGCGGCGGTGGATTACGTCAAAAAACATGCGGCGGAATGTTTTGTCAATCCCGAAGAAGTGTTTGTCGTCGGATTTTCGGCAGGCGGACATCTCGCGGCGGATTTGTCGGTAGAGTACGCCTCCGTGCCGCAGAAATCGGGATTGGAGCTCGATTGTCGTCCGAGCGCCGTAGGTCTCGGCTATCCTGTAATCAGCTCCAAAGCGGGCCATGTAGATTCGTATAACAATATCTTGTCGGGTTACACGGAAGAGGCAAGGGCCGAAGCGATGAAATCGCTCGACCTCGACGAACGGGTGACGGATGATACTCCGCCCGCTTTCCTTTGGTCGACGAGCGAGGATACGACGGTACCCTCCGAAAATTCGCTGTTGTATGCTTTGGCGCTCGCGCGGCATAAAATTCCCTATGAATTGCACGTATATCCGAAGGGATGGCACGGACTTTCTACCTGCGACGGCGAGATAAATTCTCCTCAGGATTTTCTGAAAAAGAATTCACGGTGGATAGACGACTGCGCACAGTTTTTCCGGTTGTTTACGAAGGAGACCTTTTAAGCAGATGAATCAAAATACGGCGGCCCCGACTATGGCGGGGCCGCTTTCCTTAATCCGATTTCCCCAAAAGCCGATTATCCCTGTTTGAAGTGCGTATAGACTTTTCCCGTCAGAAGCGGCTGTCCCAGCGCCTTGGAGAGCTGCGACACGTTGACGACTTGGTATCCCGCTTCACGGAGCTTCGGCAGCAGCATTTGAACCGCTTCGGCGGTATGCGGATAAGCGTCGTGCATTAAAACGATGGCTCCCGGAGCTTTATTTTTCCAGATGTTTTCATATATCTGCCATGTAGATACCTCTTTTCGCCAATCCTCGGGATCGATCGACCAGTCGATCATGGGCGCTTTTGCCTGCTCGATGACTTTTTCGTCAAAATTGCCGTAAGGGACGCGGAGGAGATGTCGCGCTTTCCCGTCGAGTTTTCTCAAAAGAAAATCCACCGAATCGATTTCCTCGCGGATTTTTTCGGGCGAAAGCAATTTCAGATTCTTGTGCGACTGCGTGTGGTTTCCCAGCTCGAAGCCCGCGCCGTGCGCCCGTTCGAGATAGGAGTAAGTCTTTTGATTGACGAGGATTCCGTTGACGAAAATCGTCGCGGAAGCGGGGCAATCGGGATTTTTTTCGTTGAAGTCTTCAAAGACCTCCAAAGTCTTTTTCAGCGTATAGTTAGGTGCGTCGTCGAACGTAAAAGCGATGAGTTTTTTTTCCGTATCCACTCTTGAAACGTCTACGTCCGCCGTACTCCAAACCGTTTCGACTTTTTCTCCCGTCCCCGCCGTTATTTCCGCTGCCGCGGCGACATTGAATTTTTCCGCGAGGCTTTTCGCAGATTCTTTTGCGGACAGCCCGCACGGCGCGAATGCGACGAAAAGAAACAGCGCGGAGAACGCCGCGCAAAATAGCTTTTTCATGACCGTTGAACTCCTCGATGGCAGTTGACAACAGTATTCGCTTTTAGGGACGGAGTTATGCGGAATTTCAATAGACGAATGAAATTCTTCCGCCGTCGAATTCCGCGGGCGGAGGCGCATCGGTCGCCACGCAGTCGAATTCTTCCAGCCCTGTCAGCCGATAGGAGGCGTTTGCCGAAAATTTTGTATGGTCCACGACGAGGATTTTTTTCGCGCTTCTGAGAAAGGCCGCCCGCTTGATTTCCTTTTGATCGAGCGACCGCTCGAAAGCGGCTTTTTCTTTTACGGCGGCGCAGGACGACAGCATGAGATCGAAGGAAAAATCTTCGAGCTGTCTCGTCGTCCAGCTCCCCGTTGCGGAGTTCGTGTTGAATTGTACGCTCCCGCCGAGGAGAATGAGGGTGACGTCGGGCTTTTTCGATAACTGCATCGCCGTCTGTAAATTGTTCGTGACCACCGTTTTGAAACTTAAATCCATGCGTGCCGCCAATGCCAGAGCCGTAGAGGAACTGTCTATGAATACAGTCTTGAAATCGGGCAGGATTTTGAGCGCCACGCTCGCCGCGCGTTCCTTTTCCCGCGCGTTTTTGTTGATCCGCACGAACATGGAAATTTCGTCCGCGTTTTCGGGCAGGACCGCTCCGCCGTGACTCCGCTCGATCAGCCCCATTTTTTTCAGCTCCGCGAGGTCGCGGCGGATCGTCGCTTCGCTCGCGTACAAAGAATGTGCAAGCTCCCGCACGTACGCGGTCTTGTGCTCTTTGAGAAAATCCATGATCTTATTCTGTCGCTCATTGGTAAACATAAATTCTTTTCCTTGCGCGTTTATGATTGTTTGTGTTCATATTTTATCATAAAAATGCTTTTTTGTCAATATTTCAAACATATATAGACAAGGTCGAAAATATGTGGTATAATAAAAAAAAGATATGCTTGTGCGGACAGCGAATCAGGCACGGCGCAAGCTGACAGCAAGGAAAATATACGCAGGGAGCGATGATACGTATATGAAATATTATCTGGCAATCGATATCGGCGCGTCGTCGGGACGGCACATTCTCGCGCATATAGAAGGCGGCAGAATGGTCACAGAGGAAATTTATCGTTTTTCCAACGGCCCGAAGGCGGTTTTTGAAGGGAACGGACAATGTTTGACTTGGGATGCGTCCCGACTGTTCAAAGAGATTTTAAGCGGACTGAAACGGGCGAAGGAGCTCGGAAAAATCCCCGATTTCGTCGCGGTGGATACTTGGGGGGTGGACTATGCGCTCCTCGACGAACGGGACGAACCGATCGGGGAAATTTACTGTTACCGCGACGGACGGACAAAGACGGCCGTTCCCGCCGTTCACGAAAGGATTCCCTTTTCGCGGCTGTATGAAAGGACGGGAATACAGTATCAGCCTTTCAATACCGTCTATCAGCTTTTCGCCGATAAGCGTTCGGGACGGCTTTCGGGGGCAAAGAGCTTTTTAATGCTGCCCGATTATTTTCATTTTCTCCTGACGGGCGTCAAGAAGCAGGAGTATACCAATGCCACCACGACGGGCATGGTCAATGCGCTCACCAGAAGCTGGGACGAAGAAATTCTCGGCGCGCTCGGTTTCGACCGTTCGCTGTTCGGGGAGCTGTCCCGTCCGGGCGAACGAGTGGGAAAATTTAAAAAGGAAGTGGCGGATTTTGTAGGCTATGAAGCGGAAGTGATGTTGCCCGCGACGCACGACACAGCCAGCGCGGTCTTGGCGGCGCCGCTTTCGGGACGGACTCCGTATATTTCGAGCGGCACGTGGTCTCTGCTCGGCGTGGAGCGCCCCGAAGCCTGTACGACGGACGAAGCGCGGGAAAAGAATTATTCCAACGAAGGGAGCATAAACGGCGATTTCCGCTTGCAGCAGAATATCATGGGGCTTTGGATGATTCAGCAGGTGCGGCACGAGCTGGACGATAAATACAGCTTTGACGAGCTAGTGACGCTGGCGCGGGCGAATCCCGTCGGAGAGACGGTGGACGTAGAGGACGAAAGATTTCTCGCGCCCGAAAGCATGCTGAAAGCGGTGCATGCGGCAATCGGAAGGACGCTTTCCGTCGGGGAGACGGCGTACTGTATCTTCAACAGTCTCGCCAAGGGGTATGCGGAGAGCCTGTCCGCTCTGGAAGCCCTGACGGGGGAGAAATATAAGACTCTCAATATTATCGGCGGCGGGAGCAAGAACGAGTTTCTCAACGAACTGACCGCGAAATATACGGGAAAGAAAATCATCACGGGCCCGACGGAAGGCACGGCGATCGGGAATTTTATCATGCAGATGGTCGGCGCGGGGGAAATCTCCTCCGTGGCGGAGGGCAGAGAGATCGTCAGGGCGTCTTTCGATATCAAAGAACTTTAACGGAAAAAAGGAAAAGGAGATTTTTATATGTCAAGATACGAAGAAGCGAAAAAGATGTACGCCGCTTACGGCGTAGACACGGAAGAGGCGCTTTGCCGCCTGAAAGAAATCCCCGTCAGCGTGCATTGCTGGCAGGGGGACGACGTTTTGGGTTTCGACGGGAGCGATTCTCTTTCGGGCGGAATCCAGACCACGGGCAACTATCCCGGCAAAGCGGTGGGGCCCGAACAGCTCATGGCGGACATTAAAAAGGCGTTTTCTTTAATGCCCGGCAAAAAGCGTCTGAATCTGCATGCGAGCTATGCCGTTCTCGGCGCGGACAAAGGCAAGGTGGACAGAGATGCCTATACGTATAAATATTTTGAGCCTTGGGTAAAATTCGCCAAGGAAAACGGCATTTCGGGCATCGATTTCAACCCTACGTTTTTTGCGCATCCGAGGATGAAGGACGGGCTTTCCCTGTCCTCTCCCGACGAGCCCACCCGCAAATTCTGGGTCAATCACGGCAGGGCCTGCATGAAGATAGCGGCAGAGCTCGGCAAAGCCATGGGCAGCCCCTGTCTCGTGAATATCTGGATTCCCGACGGGTATAAGGACATTCCCGCCGACAGACTTTCTCCCCGTTTGCGCCTGAAAAAGTCCCTCGACGAAATTCTCGAAGACTACGACAAAGAATGGGTGATCCCCGCGGTGGAGAGCAAGGTATTCGGAATCGGGCTGGAAAGCTACACGGTCGGAAGCAACGAATTTTATCAGAACTATGCGGCGAAGGCGGGTATTTGCTGCCTTTTGGACAACGGGCATTATCACCCGACGGAGGTCGTTTCCGATAAGATTCCCGCGCTGCTCGCCTTTTACGATAAGGTGGCACTGCATGTCACCCGTCCCGTGCGCTGGGACAGCGACCATGTCGTTCTGTTCGAGGACGAGCTCAAAGAGATCGCAAAGGAGATTATCCGCAACGGAGCGGAGCAGAAGGTACTGATCGGACTCGACTATTTCGACGCCTCCATCAACCGAATCGGCGCATGGGTGACGGGCGTGCGCGCCATGCAGAAGGCGCTGTTGTTCGCTCTGCTTCTTCCGAACGAGACGCTCAAAGAATTGCAGGATAAAGCGAATTTCGGGAAACTGATGTATCTGAATGAGGAGCTCAAACTGCTTCCGCTCGGAGATATCTGGAACGAATATCTCGCGCGTCAGGGTATGAATAACGAATGGTACGCGGAAGTGGAGAAGTACGAAAAAGAAGTGCTTTCCCTTCGCAAATAAGAGGAAAAAAGGAGAAAATTCATCATGGGATTCATGGACGATTTGAAAAAGAGCGCAGGAAAGCTCTTGAAAAAGAATATTTTGGAAGCGCCTTTCGTAAAAGAGATGTGCAGGACGACCGCCAATATGTACCGTCTCGGCTGGGACGAAAGAAACGGCGGGAATATCAGTTATCTGTTGAAAGAGGAGGAAGTCGCGGAATATCTCGATTTGAACGAAGTGCTCCGCACGATTCCGACGGGCTTTGACGCGAAGCCGCTGATCGGGAAAATCTTCATCGTGACGGGTACGGGAAAATATTTCAAGAACGTGGAATTCGATCCCGAAACCAATCTCGGAATTATCCGTATTGCCGCGGACGGCACTACGGCGGAGCTTCTTTGGGGATATAAGGACGGCGGAAGATTTACTTCTGAGCTTCCCGCCCACCTCATGAGCCATATATCCCGCCTTTCCATAGATCCTCTGCATCGGGTGGTCATGCACTCTCACCCCACGTATACGATAGCGATGAATGCGGTCTGTCCCGTGGACGAAAAGGATTTCACGCATAAGCTCTGGCAGTCGAATACCGAATCGATCGTGGTATTCCCCGACGGCGTGGGAATTTTGCCCTGCATGGTCTGCGGAACGAACGAAATCGGGGAAGCGACGGCGGAGAAAATGAAAAAATTCCGTCTCGTCGTATGGACAAATCACGGAATTTACGGCGCGGGCAGGGATATGGACGAAGCGTTCGGGCTCATCGAGACGGTGGAAAAGACCGCGCAGATTTACATGCTCGCATTGGGACATACCGTCAACGTCATTCCCGACGAGACCTTGAAGGCGCTCGCAAAGCGCTTTGATGTGACGCCGTTAGAAGGCGTACTCGAATAAAGCGGATTATGGAAAGATATGCTTGGAAAGCCGTATTGAAAGAAGGACAGAGGGAAGAATATATCCGCCGTCATAAACAGATCTGGCCGGAAATGAAGGATGTGCTGAAAGCGGCGGGAATCGTCAATTACTCTATATGGCTTTCGGGAAATGAACTCTTCGGATATTACGAATGTGAGAAGGGCAGCGCTTATGCCGCGAAGATACAGGCGGAAAGCCCTGTCGTCCGAAAATGGAACGAGTTCATGAAGGACGTCATGCTCATGGAAACGGACGAGCGGACGGGCGCTCAACCCCTTCTTGAAGAGGTATTCTATCTCGCTTGACGGGGCGTTTGAAGTGCGAATAGCGCGGTTATATATAAGTAACGCGGCTCCATAGTTGACGCAGTATTGCGTATTTATATGTCGGCGCGGCATTACGGTACTGCGGTACGGAAAGATTTTTCTGAAAATAAAGAAACAAATCAAAAAATAATAAAGAATAAGGAGATAAAAAACAATGGCAAGAATCGTTTTGAACGAGACGAGTTATCACGGCGCGGGCTCTATCAACGAGATCCCGGGGGAAATTGCGAGAAGAGGGCTGAAAAAAGCATTTGTTTGCTCCGATCCCGACCTCGTAAAATTCGGCGTTACGAAAAAGGTGCTCGACGTATTGGACGGCGCCAAGATCCCGTATACTTTGTATTCGGACATCAAGCCCAATCCCACGATCGAGAACGTGCAGACGGGCGTTGCGGCGTTTAAGGAGAGCAAGGCGGATTGCCTCGTCGCGATCGGCGGCGGGTCTTCTATGGATACGGCGAAGGCGATCGGCATTATCATTGCGAATCCCGAATTTGCGGACGTGCGTTCGCTGGAAGGCGTGGCGCCCACCAAGAAACCCTGCGTGCCCATTATCGCGGTCCCCACGACGGCAGGTACTGCGGCGGAGGTCACTATCAATTACGTCATCACCGACGTAGAAAAGAAACGTAAATTTGTCTGCGTGGACGTCCACGACATTCCCGTCGTTGCGGTGGTAGATCCCGAAATGATGTCCACGATGCCCAAGGGGCTTACGGCCGCGACGGGTATGGATGCGCTCACGCACGCCATCGAGGGCTATATCACGAAAGGCGCTTGGGAAATGACGGATATGTTCCACCTCAAAGCGATCGAAATCATTTCCAAATCTCTCCGCGGCGCAGTCGCCAATACGAAGGAAGGCAGAGAGGGCATGGCACTCGGACAGTACATCGCGGGTATGGGATTCTCCAATGTCGGGCTGGGAATCGTTCACTCCATGGCGCACGCATTGGGCGCAGTTTACGATACGCCCCACGGCGTGGCGAACGCCATTCTTCTGCCCACCGTCATGGAATATAACGCCGAAGCGACGGGCGAAAAGTACCGCGACATCGCCAAAGCGATGGGCGTCGAGGGCACCGAAAAAATGTCTCAGGCCGAATATAGAAAGGCGGCCGTGGAAGCGGTCAGACAGCTTTCCAAGGACGTCGGTATTCCTCAGGATTTGAAGGCTATCGTCAAGGACGAGGACGTGGACTTCCTCGCACAGTCCGCCATGGACGACGCTTGCCGTCCCGGCAATCCCAAAGATCCCACGCTCGAAGACATCAAGGCACTGTATCGTTCTTTAATGTAATGATAAATGATAAAGAGACGCCGGACCTGAAAGGGCCGGCGTTTTTTTCATATAGTCATTATAGCTATTGTAATCGTTTTATCGATAAAAAGTCCCGAAAAAGGAATTTTCGCGGAGGTTTTGAAAACTCCGTTTTTTATTGTCCGATAAATTGCATTTAACAATTTAAGTAAAATATAATGTCAATTTTCCCTTCTTGCGCCGTCCCGTTATAAAACATAGTATCTATCCCGCCGATTTCAAAGCCCGTTTTCAAATAAAATTTACAGGCAATCAGGTTGTTATCCTGTGCTTGCGTATAGATTCCTTTATAG
>CAKXBD010000031.1:0-6897 GCA_934871445.1 uncultured bacterium
ATAATCTACGCTGTCTTTTCGCTGAAAATAGAAAGTAACATTTGCATTCATAATAAAAATCACTCTTCATTTATTTTTATTGTGGACTTTTCCTCTGAAATAATAATCGAGAAGAGAGGCTTTTCTCGATTTTTGTTTGCCTGAGGATAGCACTATTATACAATAAATTTTATCCAAAGAAAAGTTGAAAAATAGTTATTTAGCCAAAAAATGATATTATTTAGCCATTATAATATAGAAAAAGCAGAGGCGGTGTGTTATGATTCATATAGAAATGAGGAAAATTTACAAGATAGGAAAAAATAAAAGATTAAACGTTACGGTTAGATAAAAGGAGGCGGAAAATGAATTTGAGTGTGCGGAAGAAATTGAAAAGGGGCGGGATATTCGTTTTGTTGGCAGCGATATTTTGCGCTTGTGCAATTCCGTTTTTTTTGGGAGCGGGCAGTTCGGGAAAAGTTCGGTTGATCGTAGATTTACACGGCTATACTCCTTCTACCAGCCGTACTCCCACGGCGGAGGATCCGGAGGTATTCAATTCAACGTATTACATTGCGGAAGCGTTTATGAAGGAAAATCCCGATATTGAAATCGTTTGGGCGCGGACGAAGCCGGTCGGCGGTATGGATTCCGAAGTCGCGCAATGGTTTACGACCCAAATTGCCGGCGGAACGGTACCGGCCATCGCATTTAGTTGGGGAACTCGGTACCAAGACAGAGATTGGTATCTTCCCTTGGACGAATATCTCGATAACGAGTGGGAATACGAAGGGGATTACGAAACTTGGCGAGATGTGTTCCGCGATTATTTATGGGATTCTAACTCTGTTGTGAACGCGAGGGGAGAAGTGGTTGCGGTTCCTGTTACAGTCTATCCCGGCGCCTCTACGGGTTACTTTTATAACAAATCAGCTTTTGAAAAAGCAGGGGTGGAGGCGGTACCTACTACATGGAAGGAGTTCATCACTGCAACCGAAAAGTTGGAAGCTGCGGGATATATAGGTGTAGCTCCTTGGCTGTATTTCGATACGACCACTACTTTTGACGCTTGGGTATTTCAATCGGTCATGTCTCCCGCGTATGCGGGAGCGCTAATGAACCTTATAGATTACGATGGAGATGGTATAATGACCTCGGCGGAACAAGTGAGGGCTTGCCTTGAAGGAGTATTTTCCTGCAAGCAAGACTATACGAAGGACCTGTATACCAATCTCAAATATTATTATACAAATATGTTGGAGACAGGTTGGGCGTCTATCGATTATAATGCGCAATGGTTGAACGGGACTGTAGGAATTCGCGAAGAAGGGCTTTGGGCGATTCCCGATGAAAATTCCAATGTCGTGAGAAATTTTGAATACGGTGTATTTGTCGCACCGCCTGTTTCAACGGATTCCAGTCCGTATGTAAATGAGGTGGAATATTCCGACGGTCCTTATCAACCGGGCCCCGACCTCAGCTTGAATATTATGAAAGCTGCAGTGGAGGGAAAACCGGAGGTGCTCGACGCAGCAGTGCGCTTCCTGAAATACCTAACCCGACCGGAAAACGTCTCTCTCATTTGTATTGAAAACGCAGGGGTGCTCGGCGCTGTGAAAGGAACGGGACACTCTAATTTGATAGATGAGTTTATCCATCAGAAATTTCCTATACTTCCTAATGCGTCCTGGCCCGCCGGCTTTACTGATGAGTATGGTGACCAGCTCAATCGCCGTTTTGAACAATGGGTCAATGGCCGTTTGACAGATGAGACTTTTTATGCCGCCGTCGATGAAATTCAGAGAAATGGGGCGCTTGACTTTGCTCGAAATATGGGATTGAATATGACAGATTGGGGGATATAAGGCTATGATGAAGAAAAAATATATCGTTATGGGCGTTATTGCAGTCTTTCTTCTGGGAGCCTATGTGATGGACGCAATTCGAGCAAATAGCTACGAATATGAACTCGTCGATACATCTGCCGAGACATTTATTGCCGACGGGCAATCTACTGTTCGGCTTACGGTAAAACTCAGTCGCGAAGGTCAGCCTGTCGAGGGGCATACAATTTATATCTACGCTTCTAACGGAACGTTGCCTGCTTCTCGCTGTGTAACCGATCAGGACGGACTGATTACTTTTCGTTATTATCCGTATGTCTATCTAAACGACGAAGTAACGCCGCTTGAAGATGTCACAATTTATTTACAGGACGAATCTAATTCCTTTATTTTTATGAAGCCTGCAAAGTCACAGTTTACTTTTGGAGTGGAGAAACCGGAAACAGATAATGTTTGGAATGATTGGCAAGGTTTGGGAGATGTGAATGATGACAAATAAAAAGGATTTGTTTCGCCGTATGGCGAAAAATAAATGGGCATATATCTTTATTTTGCCGCTAATGGTCGGGGCCCTCGGATTTTGTTATTATCCTGCCATCAGTGGAATTGTGACCTCATTGTTTCGTTGGGACGGTACAGGTGCAAGGGAATTTCTAGGTTTTGGCAATTATAAAGAGTTGTTCGCCGACGAAATCTTTCTCGATTCTATCGGTACGATGTTCATTTTGCTCATTCCGAGACTTCTTATCGGCGTCTTGATGCCGCTTCTGTTTGCGGAGCTCATTTTCAACACGCGCAGCCAAAAAATGCAAGCTGCCTATCGCGTAGCGGTGTTATTACCTATGGTTGCGCCGGGCGTTGTAGGAATGCTTATTTGGCAGAATATTTTTGAACCGTCCACCGGACTTTTTGCAAAATTGATTGAGGCAATAGGCATCGTACCGAAGGGAACGGTAGTGGACTTTCTGAACGATCCCGATTGGGTTATTCCAACCATTATTATTCTCGGTTTTCCTTGGGTGAACGGTACTAATATTCTCATTTATATTTCGGGAATGATGAATATTTCGGGCGAGGTCATCGAAGCGTCCGAATTGGACGGCTGTGGAACATGGCGCAGGATCTTTGCAATCGACCTTCCCCTGTTGCTTGGACAGATACGGTATTTTTTGGTGTTTGGCTTTATCGGGTTAATGCAAGACTATGGTATTCAGATGATTTTAACAAACGGCGGACCGGGTTATTCTACCTATGTTCCCGGATGGTACATGTATAGATTGGCGTTCACGTCCGGAAGGTACGGCTACGCCTGTTCTATCGGGACAGTTCTGTTTATTGTCATTTTTGCGGTCACGCTTATTGCATTCAAACTTATGCATTATGGGCCGTTTGCAAAAAAGACGGAGGAATGACGATATGGCGGCAGCATCAAAATTTTTTACAAGGACCTATTGGAAAAATAACGGCAAAAAAATAGTCGGGCAGACTTTTTTGCATCTCACGATGGCATTTCTACTGTTTTGTATGGTCTATCCGTTATTAATGTCCGTTTGGTGCTCTTTCAAGACGACGGTGGAATATGATATCAGTAAATTTTATCCCACCTTGCCGCTTCGGCTCTCTAATCTTTCTGCGGCGTTTGGAAAAGTAGGACAATATTTATGGAATACCGTGGCGGTAGCGGGATTCGGAGTGCTCGGTTCATTGTTTATTTCTTCGCTGGCTTCCTATGCCTTTGCAAAAATGGATTTTCCGGGAAAGACTATCTTTTTTATGATGGTTATCTGTCTGATGATGATTCCGGGCTGTCTCACGCTCGTGCCGCAATTCTTGCTGTATAAAAATCTTAATCTCAATAATAAATTGATTGCAATTTTACTTCCACAGCTTACGGCCCAGCCGGTAGGACAAGTATTCTTATTGACGATGGTATTTAAGGCTCTTCCCAGAGATTTATTTAGTGCCGCAGAAATCGACGGGGCAAGCGATTTTCAGGTGTATTTGAGTATCGCACTTCCCGTGAGTATTCCCATTTTGGTGACACAGGCGATTATGCAGATCAACGGACTTTGGAACGATTATCTTTGGCCGATGACCGTTATCTCCACTGATTATGAACGATTGACGATTTCGGCGGGGCTCGTTATAGAGCTCAGAAATCAGTATTCACAGAATATGCCCGTAACATACGCGGGGTACCTTATTGCGTCCCTGCCTTTACTCGTCATGTTTCTGTTCGGAAACAAATTCTATATTCAAGGCCTTGTTTCCTCGTCTATAAAAATGTAAAGTGAGTAAAAATATATGAAAATTTGGATAGATACGGATATTGGAGGCGATATCGACGATGCGCTGGCTCTCCTTTTAGCAATGGCAAGCGAAGAGGTTGAATTAGTCGGAGTAAGCACTGTATTTGAGAATACGGCGGCGCGAGCAAAAATAGCGAAGTCACTTTTGAATATGGGAGGCTTCACTCATGTTCCCGTTTATGCGGGCGAAGGATACCCATTGGAAGCCAAATCCGTGTATGATAATCCCGTAAATGTTTCAAAACTGCCGAAAACCTACTCTGAGGTATTATTCGGAAGGATGGAATACGATAAAAAAAATGCAGTAGAGGCGATGAAAACGGCATTTTTAGAAAGTGACGGAGAAATTATTCTCGTGGCGTTAGGCGCATTGACAAATATAGCGAAGCTAATAAAAAGGTATCCGGAGGCAGCGGAGAAGATTAAAGGCGTTTACATCATGGGTGGCGCCGCAGAAAGAAATTGGAACGAATTCAATTTGACTTGTGACCCCGAAGCGGCAGATATCGTTTTTTCTTCACAACTGCCGAAAAAGATCGTAACATTAGACGTAACATTTCGTTGCCGTTTTTCGTCCGACCAAATACGCCGTATGGCGAACTGTCAGAGCAAAGCGGTAAAAACAGTAATGCAGATGAGTGCGCTTTGGGGAGAAGGAATGATTTTGCATGATCCGCTTACCTTGGCGGTTGTTCTTTCAGATGAATTTGTACGTTTTGAAGAAGGGAATTTACTCGTTGAACTTTCAGGGGAATATTCCCGAGGAAAATGCGTGAATTTTTCCGATTTTAATTGGCGAAGGAAGCCGCGGCCGGATATGTTGGTATCTGTCGACGTAGAGGAAAAAAAATTTCTCGATTTTTATATCGACAGGATTTGTAATATGGATCGTCTTTTGTGTGGGGAACTGCGCAAAATAAAAAAATAATTTTTGGAGGAAAATATATGAGACGATTGAAAAAATTACTTAGTGCTTCATTGGCACTTGCCGTAACAGTCATCGCCGTTTCGACGGTGAAGGAAACGTTCCGCTTGGCCAAAGCGGAGGAGAGTGGGGGCATATCGACAACGGAATACGTTGTCGCGAGTGCCTCCGAGTCGCAGGCGGGATTTTCTGCTAAGACGTATGTGCCCGATAAATTTGATACTGTGGATTTCTATGGCGGCGTTGGAGATATTGATCCCGAAGAAGGAGACGGATTTACGACATTTGCTCATGCCGGAATGATTGTTCCTCTTCAAGGGACGAATGTACAAATGACCACGCAATTCAAACTGCTGTCTAAGACTGCGACGGAAAATGGTGGAGACGGCATAGATGGTTGGGTGACGTATTCCTTTTCCTCATCTCCGGCGGATATTTCTTCGGATAAGTCTTATCCTTATCATGGAGGAACAACGGACGGATATTTCTTGCATATCACTAATTATTCGTCCTCAACGGCTCCTAACTGTGTAGAAGTACAGTTTGTCAAAATGCAGGATGGTGCAACGGAGAATGTTGTAGCTCCATTCTTTATGGATAATGCTTTGAATGTAAAGCTTGAATTATCCCTCGAAAAGCAAACGGATAATACGTATACGCTCAAATTTGCAACTGTCGAGGGAACGGAATTGAAAAAAGTAGAGTCATTGTCATTAAACGATTCTCTTTTTATCAATGAAAACGGTCAAACATTCTTTTCTACCGCAATTTATGAAGCAGAGGGCTGTGACGGCAATCATTGGGAACATCGCGGCATCGCTATCTATTCGGTTCAAGCGTACACGCGGGATATTACTGCAGATGACATAATCCTTTCCCAAACGTCTTACGAATATGTCGAAGGCGAGAAATACGAACCGGATGTAACAGTAACGCTTGATGAGGTTACACTCATCAAAGATGTAGATTATCTCGTAGAATATACCAATAACCAAGCAGTCGGAACTGCGACGGCAGAAATTACTTTTGTCGGCGCGTATGCGGGGAATATTGTCGAAAAGAACTTTATGATTATTCAGGCAGAAGAGCCTGAAGACAGTTCGTCCGAAAGCTCGTCTGAGGGCAATTCTTCCGTTACTTCGCAAAGTGACGGTACAAGCACGGAGAGTGGTTGCGGATCATCTCTTGCCGTCGGGGGAGTCGCGACAGCGGTCGCCTGTATGGGGGCGCTGCTGATTGGAAAAAAGCGTGAAAGATAAAAAACAAATAAAAAATATGTATTCTCCCGCGCCTTTCGGATGCGGGAGGATATCCCGATTTTTGGGTAAAGACAACGGAGGTAAAGGTATGAAAAGACAACTTTTGAGTATTTTGAGCGCAGCGGTATTTTTTTCCGCAACGATAGCGATACCCGTTTCAGCATCAGCGGAATCTACGAGTATTTCAGGAGCTTCAAATACTGCGGCGGATTGGACTCTTACGCGGGCGACCGTAGAATATACGGATGAAGGAATCGCAGTGAGACAGACTGAAAAAGGTACGCCCGATAATCATGCGATTGCTATATATGAAATTCCCTTTGACAATCTGGATACTTTTGAGATTACCTTCCGTATCACAATGGAAGATTATGTAGCGTCTGGACGCAATGCAAACGACGTTTGGACGGCCGTTAACATTATGGGCGTTCCGGCTTTCTTTAATTGGCGGAACAGTGAGGAATACGGTTGGGCAAAGGATACACCCGGATTGGTTACCCGTTTTATGAGCTATGATGGCGATTTACGTTTTGTCACGGATGTTTATCAGGAGGATTACAGGACAGCGGGGGACGATTCGT
>CAKXBD010000031.1:6907-10844 GCA_934871445.1 uncultured bacterium
AACCATGAAATTTGCTTGGGAGACGAATGGGGATTCACAATTTTACAGCATGTACCTTAATGGACGGAAGGTATCTTCCTCAGATGAGCTTGCCTTTGTAGATCGAGAAGTGCTTTTTCCCGAAAGTAAGCTGTATCTTACAGTAGTAATGAATACCCAAGATAAAGAAAGCAATGCTCTCAGTGAGGTATTGATTAAAAAAATTAATGACGTCAATTACGTAAAGGAATCGGAAAATTCGGGGACCTCCGGCGGAGCTGGCTCAGAAAATGGTTGCGGTTCTTTGCTCTTTTCCGGAAGTGTGTTGGCGGGATTCGCTGTCGTTGCATCAGTATATGTTTTTGGTCGTAAAAAGAGGTAACACGAGCCGATATGAAAAACTTTAAGAAAATGCAGTTTATGAGCTTGATTTTATGCGGCTGTTTTGCGCTTTCCGCTTTGTCCGCCTGCGGCGGCGGGAGCTCGTCAGAGTCTTATTCGGAATCTTCAAGCAATTCTTCCGAAACGCCAAATGACGATAAGAAGCTGTCGGAAACATTATTTGAAAATCCCTCTCTCGACGATCGACCGATGGTAATGATGCATTCTGCTTCATCGGGACTTGTGGACGATGTTTATAATCGTGGATATGGGGGAATTGTTACGAATGTATCGTGGTCGAATGACTATCTTCAAAATGATCGGGCGTTTTCGGCGCTTTCTTCGGTAGTGAAGCATGCTGTCGATAAAGGAATGCACGTATGGCTGTACGATGAATATGGTTACCCCTCCGGTACAGCGTATGGTCAGACTTTGAACGGAAATCCCGAATATGAGGCTCTCGGACTTGTACCGCAGTATAAATCGATTCCTGCGGGTGCTTCGGGGAAAATCGACCTCTTACACGGACATACTAAAATTGTTTCAGCATTTATTTACGATGGTAAGTCACAATTGGATATGAATCTCGCTTCGGGAATAGATGTCTCTGCCATGATTTCGGACGACGGAAGTTCTGTAACCTATAACAATAGAACTTCGGGCAATAAAGTACTCGTCGCGTACATGTCTAAGCCTTGGTATGAAAATACTCATTCTATGGAAAATTGGTATGCCCAACAGCGCTATATTAATATGCTGGACGCGGAACCCGTTCAGAAGTTCATTTCGCTTACCCACGAAAAGTATTATGATAAATTGGGTAGTTATTTTGGAAATGGTATTCAGGCATTTTTTACGGATGAACCCGCTCTCCAAGGAAGTTACTTTGAAATTAGTGATAGACCTCGCCAAGTGCTCGATGAACCAGATCCAAATGTTCCTATCATCGAATGTCTCAATTATTCGGAAACGCTATTTGAAAAATTTAAGGCTGCTTATGGCTATGACCTGAAACCTTTACTCGGTTATCTTTACAATGATGACGGAAGCGCGAAAGCAAAGCAGGTTCGCATGGATTTTTATCTTTTGACGAGTAGACTTTTTGAGTTGAACTATCTCGGTGCAATAGAGGATTGGTGCTCCGATAAGGGAGTAAAGAGCTCTGGCCATCTTCTTTTGGAAGAGACGCTCTATCAAAATCCTTGGTTTGCGGGGGATATGTTGCAGCTTTTGGGGCAAATGGGAATTCCCGGCTCTGATTTATTGTATTCTGAACCGATTGGTGCGGCATTGGCTGCATGCGTTGTTTCCAAAATGGCCGCCTCTGCTGCCGAATATACCAATAAGACGTATACCTTTGCAGAGATTTCCGGAGCCTTCGACGGTACTAAGGGGGACTTGTATGATCAGATTAATGCTGTTGGGGTACAGGCCTGTATGGGAATAAATACGTTTGCTTCCTATTATTATCAAGGCAATAACCATACGGCGGAAGAGGACAAGATTTTTTCTGCGGCGCTCGGTAGAATGCGCTATATGACTACGGGAGCAGCTCATTCTTCTAAGGTTGCTCTTTATTATCCGTACGAAGGGGTTTCCGCCGAGACGCTTCCTTCCGTGAATATGTATCAACCTGCTCCGGAGGCAAAAGCGATTAGCGATAGCTTTAACCTTCTCTGCCGAACAATGGTCGGTAAGCAAGTGGATTATGATCTTGTAGATTCTGTTAATCTTGCGGCGTGCACGGTCTCGCGTGAAAGATTGGTCTCGCCGGCGGGAGAGGAATATGGCGCCGTGGTAATTCCCTATACGACAGCGTTACGTTCGGAGACGCTTCTCAAACTTATCGAAGCTGCCAATGCGGGCGTAAAAATCATTCTTGTAGGCATTGATAAGGTGGTTTGTGAGACGGGAAAGGAAGATGTGGCTGCTCGTTTCGATGAGCTGTATAATCTTGCGGAATATGTTACGTCTGAAAACGGAGCGGCTAATTGGTTGCGCCGAAATGGTTATACTTATATGACGCTTGATGACGAGTATGCAGAAAATGTGTTTATGAGTAAACGGGAAAATCGTAATTACAGCGTGTTCACCGTTGTAAATGGATATGAGGAAGAAAAAACGTATCGATTTTCGTTAGAAACTTTAGGAAATAGGCTCCGATATTTTGATGTTGTTACGGGAAACATCGAGGAGCTCTCTTCCGTTGAAACATCTGACGGAAAATTGAATTTTTCTTTTACCCTTCCTGCCAATCGAACGGGATTTTTTGTAATAGACTAATTCATGTAGGAAAAGGTTTAAGGAATGATTCGGAGATTTGATAAAAAATAATTGGACGTTCTAAGGAGCAGAAACAATTTAATTCTGCTCCTTATGCACTTAATGGAGACATTTTTATAGATTACGGGATAAATCAGATTCAATATTTATATGGGTTTTACAGCATAAAAGCGGGTAGGGCAAAAAGCTCTGTCTGTTTTTTATTCAAGAAATATATGAATCAATTTATCTTTTTTGTTTTATAGACAATACAGGTATGTGATGAGATATGTAAAAATGGACGGATAGTATATAAAAAGGCGAATAGTACGGGGAGAACTTCCGCGATTTATATATGAAATATTGTTTGATTTTTATTCGAGGTTATGATATAATGACGACCATAAAATTCAAAAAGTGGAGAACTTATATGGATTGTAAAACGGGTATTTTGAATTTGTCGTACGATATTACTTTTCAGGACGTTTCGATTATCGTGAAAAAGCACGAATCAAAAAGCTTTTTTTACAAAAGCTTGAGACGGATTGATTACGGGTTTATCTACATTACGAGTGGAAACGGAGTATATTCGGATTCGGAGAACGGAGAAATTAGAATTGCCGAAGGAAGTTTACTGATTTTGGAACAAAACAGTACTTATGACATACGTGCAGACGGGGAGAATTTTTCTTATATAACAACGGCCTTTCATGTAACGCCGAACAATATTTTTCGGACAATGAAAATCCCGGTACATATTGCTTTCGGGAATGTTTCGGTATGGAATAGATATTTTGATCGTTTATTAAAAATTTGGCAGGCGCGTTCCCAATTTTATATGATTGAAACGAAGATTGTTCTGAACGAAATCATGTTGGAAGTCTTAAAATATTGTTCCAATAAAGACAGTTCGAGTAAAGGCCGCATTACGGTGGCGATTGAATACATCAATAAAAACTGTTCGGAAAAAATTTCTATCGAGGAATTGGCAAGATTGTGCGCGATGAGTCCTTCATATTTTAGGAAACTGTTTACGGAAGAAATGGGAATGTCTCCGATAAAATACAGAGATGTAATCCGTATCGATAAGGCGAAAAGCCTGTTGACGAGCGAACTTTTCAATGTGACTGAGGTGGCGGAAGAGTTGGGCTTTTGCGATATTTATCATTTCAGTAAAGAATTTAAGAAATATACGGGGATAAGTCCGTTGGAATATAAAAAGCAGATTTTTGGAAGATAAAGATCGGAAAAAGCGGTAAAAAAAGTAAAATGCGAGGTGAAAAAGAGCGAATTATACAAAATAAAGAGCAGATAA
>CAKXBD010000031.1:10854-16710 GCA_934871445.1 uncultured bacterium
AAACATTTACTATTCTTGAATTAAGTTGTATGATATGGGGGAAGAGGTAAGGAAACGATATGTTGAAATTTGAAAAAATTGTTATTCCTACGTCCGATTTGGGGGAGGAAAATCCCCTTGCGGATATCAAGAATATCAATTATATTCATGCCGGATATAAATTGAGCCCTGAGGCCGAGCATTACCGCCCTGCACATTTGGGAGAAGGAATGATTTCCACGATGCTTCCCTACTTACAACAGGACGGCTACGGCCGAGCACTTTATCTCAAAAGCTATATGGCCGCGATTCTCGAAAACGAAAATCTGAAAGCCATTTTTCTGCCCGAACTCGGCGGCCGTTTATGGTCGTTGTACGATAAAGTTGCGAAACGTGAGCTGTTATATAAAAACGAGACGATTCATTTCGGAAATTTATCTCTCCGCAATGCATGGTTTTGCGGCGGAGTGGAATGGAATGTTTCCATAAAAGGACATAATCCGTTAACTTGTTCCCCCGTATTTGCCGCCGTATTGGAAAAAGACGGGGAAAGCGGATTGCGGTTGTATGAATTTGAAAGAAAACGGGAAATTGTTTATTCGCTGGACGTTTGGCTTCCGAATGGGGCAGAGTTCCTTCTCGTTCATACGAGGATAGAAAATACTGACGTAAAAGAAAAATATACCTATTGGTGGTCGAATATTGCCGTTCCGCAAACGGAAGGCTTGCGGATTGCCGTTCCCTCGGAAACGGCCTATGTCAGTACATATAGACAGGACGGCTATTTTTTGGATTTCTGTAAGATGCCCCGTTATCAGGGAACGGATATAACGATTCCCGAAAAATCATCGCAATCCTATGACTTTTTTTACCGGACGGAGGAGCGACAGAAGTATATAGCGGCGATCAATCCGGACGGATATGGTTTGTTGGAGACCTCCACGGACGAACTTCAAGGCAGGAAACTTTTCGTTTGGGGACAAGGCAACGGCGGTAAAAATTGGAACGAATTTTTGACGAAGAAAGGAGATGCCTACGTAGAGATACAAGCGGGACTTGCGGAAACTCAGCTGGAACATTTAATTATTCCGCCTTTCTGTACATGGGAATGGACGGAAGCGTTTTCTTCCGTTCAGCTGGAACGGCTTCCCGAATCCTATAAAGATTTTTGCGGGAAAACGGAAGAGGAAATCCGAAAAAAATATCCTCGGGGAATCTCCGCCGAATTGAAAAGGGCTTATTCCCGCTATAAAGACGCAAAGTTTGTCCGCGTTGTGTGCAACGGTTCGGGATGGGGCGCGTTAAAAGAGCTGGAACGCAGTCGGGCAAAACAATCTCCGTTGAGCCGTTTTTGTATATTTCCTTCGGAAACGCTTTCCGAAAAACAGACACCGTTTATCAGCCTTTTAGAAAACGGGGTTTTCCCCGAAGTTTCTCCCGATTGTCCGCCGAAAGCGTATTGCGTGACCGAGGCTATTAGAAACACAATGAGACTTTCGGTAAATATCGCGCCGAATTGGACGGCTCTGTATCATTTCGGCGTCATGCTATATGCGGCGGGGGAGACGGAGTCGGCGAGAAACGCTTGGGAAGAGTCGTTAAAACTTCGGGAAAATGCTTGGGCGTATCGGAATCTTGCCATGCTGTATCGAAACGAATACGGGGACAAAAAACGGGGCGCGGAATTGATGAATAAAGCAGTCTCTCTGAAAAGAGATTGTAAAGCGCTTTGGATCGATTTCGCCGAGACCCTGCTCGGAGCGGGAGAATATTCCAAATGGTTGGAACGGGAGCAAAAAATTCCGAAAGGTATTTCCGCAAACAGCAGATTGCAAATGTATAAAGCCATGTGTTTGCTTCGCCTGAATGAGCCGGAGAAAGCTGCGGAAATTATCGATGACAAATTTATATTAGAGGATGTCAAGGAAGGCGAGTTTTCCATTTCGGCGCTTTGGAATGAAATATACGGCGCTATAATCGCGAAAAAATACAGATTGGCGGATAAAACCGAGATCCTTCTGGCTATGGAAAAGGAATATCCTTTGAGAAATTTGGATTTCAGAATGCATTGAAACGGGGAAGAGAGATTATGAACGGTCAAAAAATCATACGGGACGGAAAAAGTTTTGCGGCGATTTGCCAAACATCGGAATATAAATTAGAAAATTCCTTACTTTTTAATTCGATAAAAGCGAACGGCGAGGAGCTATTGGCTTCTCCCGTCCGCATATACGGCGAAGAAAACGGCGGGGTATTGGATTTCGGAACAGCGGAATGTTTTGCGGTGGAAAGAGATAACGAAACGAACCTCTGCTGTGCCGCCGAGTGCGGTAATTACATAATTGACACATCGATTTGTGTCGAAAATGACGGCTGTTGTCAAATTGATTTGAAATTACTGCCGAGGGGAAAACGAGTAACCGAAGTTTTTGGCGTGGAAAAATATAGAAACGACGATTTGAACTTAAATAAACTCGTTTTGGAAATTCCCCTGAAAACGGAAATGGCGACGCACTATCATTATTGGCCTCAGGAAACGGATTTTTCTCAACCCGTATGCGGGAGCGATCGATTCGACAAAGATTTATCCCTGCCTTTTAAGCCGTTGCTGTGGGTGGGAACGACGGAAAGAGGGCTTTGCTTTTTTTCCGATAGCGACGAAAATTGGCAGCCCGAACCAAAGAGGGCGATAGAACTTTTGCGGCGTGAGGACTGTGTGCTGCTCCGATTGAATTTCCTCAATGAAAAGCCTCACGGCTGGGTTCGCCGCGCCGACGAAAATGGAGAGGAATTTTTGCCCGCCTACGGATATATGCCCGTGACGTTCCGATTCGGCTTTCAGGCGACGCCCGTAAAAATATTTCCGAAAAACCCTTACGAAAATAAAAGCCTGCATATTGACTGTTTCAAAAAGATTCCGGGAAATTATCGAGATTACCTGTTTTCGGAGCCGAAAGACGGAAAGGATAAAAACTATTTTGACCGAATGAAGCGACTCGGAGTGACCTGCCTTTATCTTCATGAAAAATGGCACAGAATTCAAAACAGCGGCTACTATTCGGACGACGAGGAAAAACAAACCGACGAAATCGTTTTTGAATGTAAAAAACGCGGAATAAAGGTAATTCCCTATTTCGGTTACGAAGTATCGACGCTTTCTCCCGATTGGAGCGTCGCCGCGCACGATTTGAGAAAAACGGAGGGCATGTACGAAAACGGCGGCGGGTGGTATCGCAATCCTCCTCAGCGGGATTATATCATGTGCTTCAACAGCCCTCAGGCGGATCGGATGGCGGACGACATCGCAAAAGTCGTCGAACGTTTCGGCTTTGACGGAGCTTACTTGGACAGCGCGCTTTTTCCCGTACCTTGTTTGAATGAGGGGCATGGCTGCGGTTACGAAAAAGACGGAAAGAGACACGTCACCTATCCCGTGACCGCGATTCGCCGATTTATGAAAAAACTTCGGGAAATACTTCCGGCGGGCGCTTTAATAAATGTGCATCTGAGCAACTGTTGCATGGTGCCTGCGATGAGCTTCTGCGACGGAATTTGGGACGGGGAGTTTATTCAGACGCAGCTCAATCGCGAGGGCATAGAACGGCTTTCCGAAGGATTGATGCAGGCGGAGTATACGGGACGGAATTTCGGTATTCCGTATGAATTTGTCGCCTATTCCCTGCCGAATTGGAGCTTTGAAAACGCGCTTTGCCTCGCGGTGCCTCACGGAATTTTGCCTCGTCCAAACGACGCGGATGACGCTCTTTCCGTTATTGCACCCTATTGGGAGGCGTATGGACATTTTCCGACGGCGCAATCGGCTTGGTGCCCGTATTGGAATAACGGCTTGCCGATTTTTTCAAAAAACGATACGGTTAAATGTAGCTATTATGAATATAAATCGTACTCGAAGAAGCGCGAAAGGTTGCTTTTGTTCGGAAACCTTTCAAAAAAACCGAATAAAGCGATTGTATCGGGAAAAATTTCTTATGCAAAGTGCCTTATAGGCGGTACGTTCGCACAGACTGAGGGAGGATTGGAAATCCAATTGGAGGGGTACGGAGCGGCTGTCATTTACGCCGTTTTTGAATAAAAGGAACACGAAAAAGGCATGCCTTTTTGTTTGTCGCTGAAACCGACAAACAAAAAAACTTTATCGGATAAGGAAACAAAAAAATTACGAATCGTCCGTTTTTTCGACGCGAAAAGGAAGACGGCGTTTCGCAAAAAATAAAATCAGGAGGAATACCATGAAAAAAACAAGTTTGGCATTGGCGGCTCTGTTGACGTCGATGGCGGTATGCGGAGCAGCCGCAGGCTGTTCGCCCCGAAAGGAGCAGGAACAAATCAATACCGACAAGACGCAGCTTTATGTCGGAACGTTTGACGGCGGCTTCGGAGACGATTGGCTGTACGGGGTAAAAGCGCGGTTTGAAGAAAAGTATAAAGACGTATCGTTCGAGGAGGGGAAGAAGGGCGTTCAGGTTTACATAACGGCCGAGGCGAATTACAGAGCGGATAAATATATCGATTTATTTGCCACGTCGCGGGAAGAAATCATGTTTACCGAATCGTTCGATTATGACGAATATAAAAAGAGGGGGCTCATATTGGATATTTCCGAAGCCGTAAAGAAACCTCTCAATTACGACTTTATTACGGAAACGACAGCTGACGGAGAAGAGACCGTAACGCTCGAATCCAAACTGAACGAGGACTATAAGAAGTTTTACGGCGAGGGCGGGGAATATTACGCCATTCCCTTTTATCGGGCGAATTACGGTATTTCGTACGATGTAGATATGTTTGAGGAAGAAAATTTCTATTTTGCGGCGGAGGGCTACGGCGATTCGGAAGGCTTTGTGCGCGGTCCCGATGACCCGCGTTCCCCCGGTCCGGACGGCGATCCCGACACGGCGTACGACAATGGATTGCCCGCGACGTTTGATGATTTTTTCAAGCTGTGCGACAAAATGGTACGCAGCGGAATTACGCCGTTTATCTGGTCGGGAAGCGTTCACGAATACCTGCTTTCCTTCCTTGAAAATATGCAGGTGAATTTGGACGGAGCGACGCAGTCAAAAATTTTCCGCGATTTTGAAGGGCATGCGGATAAATTGGTAAAGAGCATTAACGCGGACGGGAGCTTGGAACTGTACGAAGAAGATTTGGTGCCTGAAACCGTGTATAAGCTGTTGACGAGTTCTGCGGGAAGATATTATGCACTTAACTTTTTACACGATATTATTGCAAATAAAAACTATTATGACGAATCGCGCTGTTTTTCGACTGCCTATGATCATTTGAGCGCGCAGAGAACCTTCCTGCTCAGTAAATTTGAAGGTTCTATCAAGGATACGGCGATGATTATCGACGGAAGCTGGTGGGAAAACGAAGCAAATCCTACATTCGAGGAAATGGAGGAGATGTACGGGGCTCCTGCGGCGAAGGAAAACAGAAGATTTGCGATGATGCCGCTGCCGAAGGCGACGGAGGAGCAGGTGGGGGAACCCTATACTATACAAGAGCAAAGCGCAGCGTGTTTTGTAAATGCGAATATAGCCGAATTTAAGATCCCGCTTGCGTTGGAATTTCTTCAATTCTGCCATACGCAGGAATCCTTGGTGGAGTTTTCTCAGATAACGAATTCCATGAAACCGTATACGTACACGATGACGGACGAAGAAAAGTCAAAGATGTCCAATTATGGACAATCTCTGTATGATATTGCGCAACATGCCGTATTCGTTCCCGACTTCTCCGCTTCTCCCAATTATAAGCGCACGGGAATTTCCATGGGCAAATATTGGACGGCGCAGTTTGTGGACGGTTCGACGCAGGGGTATCCGTCGAGAGCGTTTTACGGCAATCCCAAGC
>CAKXBD010000031.1:16720-17106 GCA_934871445.1 uncultured bacterium
ATATTACACGCAGGAACGTTGGACTTCTTCGGCGGGCCCTTTCGATAAACAATGACGGGGGAGGCGTATGACGATAACAATCAAGGAAAGAAAAAATAAAAAATTGCGCAGTGAAAAGGTGCAGGATATGGTGTGCTATCTTACGCTGATAGCTTGGCCCGTTTTGCAATTTGTCATTTTTTACTTCGCAATGAATATAAATTCTTTCGCTTTGGCATTCGAGCGTTACGATATGACGCAGGGCTACGTATGGAACGGTTTGAAGACGATCGATTTAATGTTCGGGAAATTAATCAGTGAGCCGATGTTTGTCGATATGTTCGTAAATTCCTTTTTTATATGGGGCTTTTCGCTGACGGTGGGGCTGTTCCTCGGACTGATAGTCG
>CAKXBD010000032.1 GCA_934871445.1 uncultured bacterium
CCTTCATACGGGACTGAATATAACTAACTGTATCCCTATCTGCCTGCGACGAGGACAAAATCAAAAATAACGCTCCCGCTTCATTCGATTCCCGTACCGCTTCGGCGGGGCGGATTATCCTGCGGGCAGAGTAATCCAAGGCCACTCGAAAATAAGGGATTCTCTTTCTCGCCTTTTTTGCCAATTCCGCCGTAGGTGTAATAATCGCCGCATCTGTAAGCTCCGGATTTTCCTCCGCATATCCGACGAGTGCTGAAAGCTGCTGATCCGTCGATACGTAAAAATTGGAAAGTGCTTCCCCATTTTGTAAGGATAACACCTCATCTAATGTACTTATTGTTTGTTTGGAAGTATCCAAAACATTAAGTTCTTCGTCGATATAATACCAAACATTTGCCGTCGACGGTGCGGTATTTTCAGAAATATACTGTAAACCGTTTCTCTCCGTCAGCTCCGTTATGATTGCAGGTGCCGCTTGGAGCGCTAAGGTAGAGTAATCTAATTCCCCTAAAAAGCCATTTTCTGCTGCTTTTCCCTCCAAAAACTTCACCTTATGCGCCGCGTCTATCATGTTGTCCGCTGTATTTTGTTTTTCGGATTTATCCAAGCCCATTTTTCCGGCAAAGAAAGGAAATATGGCTACAAAAAAAATGAATGCAAAAAGTACAATTTTCCATAAGCCGCAGAAAGTTCGTTCTTTTTCAAATCGATTAAACATACAACAGCCCCTCCCTCTTAAATTTTTTCAAAAACAGGGCTTTTTCCATACTTTCGGAAAAACATTTTTTATGACTATATTTCCACTTTCAATAAAACTGCCGACGATTTTTCCATGACGACTTTCACTTTGTTTTGAAAAAGTATTGCTTTAATCCTCGTATTTCTCGGATATTCTATCGCAACTTTCTTCAAATTATAATTTTCTAATGGGACGAAAAACTCTTTTTCTTCGCCTAAATTCCAAATCGCAAGAAGGATAAAGGAGTCAATTTCCAGCCCTACGGCGGCTTTGTCGTCTCCAAATTCAGCAAAACCGAACGGTAAAACGGGCAAGGCATTATATTTCAGTTTGTTTATCCCTTTTATATATTCTATTCCTTCCTTCACCAATGCTTTCTGTACAGAAGTCAGTTTTCTCAAATCGGACGCGAGATGCGTCCTGCCGAGCATGACATTTACCATATTCATAGCGATTTCATTGTCGGAAGGAATATGCTCTGTCCCGAAGTAGGTCGGATCGATTACGGGATAACTCCAAAAGCCCGCCTGTTCGGGCAAAACGGTCGAAAAAATATTCGAGACTATATACGGATAATTGGTATAAAGCACTTGATCGGAGGTGGACATTATCGAACTTACCTGCAAACTTTTCCAATCGATGCGCATGCCGCCGCTCGCGCAACTTTCAAATATGACGGCCGGAAACTTCGCGCGCTGCGTATTCAGCCAATTCCAAAATGCATCCGTCGTTTTCTCTAATCCGTCGCCCAAAGAATTGCTGTCAATTTCCGTTCCCGGTCCGCAATCTTGATTACAGTCGATTTTTATATATTCCGCTCCGTATTCATTTATCATGCGTTCGATCGCATCGTCTAATCTGCGCCGCACTTCGCCGTGTCGAAAATCAAGAAAATATCTACCCGAAACACATACTCTCTGTCCGTTTGCATGGATGTATGCTTCTTCGGGATATTCCTCGCCGCTCAAAGTGCCTAAGACTTCCGGCTCTATCCATAACCCCGCTTTCATGCCGCAGGCTCGTATATAATCGGTCATATTTTTTAAGCCGTGTGGAAAGCGAACCTTACTCTCTCGCCATTTTCCTACATAGGGATGAATCTTAGAGCCATCTACCTCATCGTGCCAGCCGCAGTCTATCACATAAATATCCACGCCGTATTTTGCCGCAAGAGAAACAAGCTCATGAGTTCGGCTTTCTTCGGGAGAGTCCCACGACAAATGCATGTACTCATTAAACACGATAGGTAAATCTGAATCCGCGGAGCCGAAACATGCGGTACTACGACGATAAGTAGTCATTTTTTGCAGAACTGAATCCAAACCGTTCCCGATACATACAGCGACCGAACGGGAGACATATTCTTCCCCGACATTCAGCCGTTTTGTCCAACCCGTAAACGGAAAATTCCCTCCGCTCAATGAAAGATATGCCCTTCCCTCGGCTCCCTCGGCAATTTCCCAATACCAGCCGCCGCAGGATTCTATCTGAAACATAAAATAATTTGTCTCGTCCGTTAAGATTGCCTGCGGCAATTCTTCCTTACAGGACCAGCTCCCTGCATTAAAGCCGCTTATGCGCTTATAAGAACGATGCCCCGTTTCGAATAATCCCAATTTGTCAAGCGAGTTTTTTCTCGGCTGACACTCGCATTGATGGCTGTTATGAAAACGGTATAAATAAGTATTCTTTTTTCCGGCTGTATCAAAACCCGAAAGATTAAATATCGTTACATTTTCCAAAACGATTTCTTTTTCCGATAAATTTTTTACAATCGTAAAAATTTTTAAGCCGTCCCCGCATTTTTCAAAGATCGTTTCGGTTTGAATAAAATCATTCTTCTGCCGAACCGTCAGTTTTTTGTCCGTAATCTCATAATTTTCAAACCGCAAAAACGAGTCCGATTCCGCCAATATCTGTTTGGCGGGAGAGTGGGAACAGATATTCATTCCCGCCATTCGAACATCCGTTACAGACAGATTGGAAAGCGGAGAACCGAATATGCTCGCCGCAAGGATATCGTTTTGTATACTGAAATGTATTCCATAAAAATCAAATTCCATAAAATCGACTTTCCGTCAGGTCCTCCGTTCTAATCGAAATATTCGCCCAAAAGCTGCCCGTAAAGGCGAATTGCCCCGTCGCCGTACTCTTTCCGCCATTTCTCGTCCATGTAGACGGTAAAGGTCGTAACGCCGCTTACACCGAGCCGTTTATAATATGCCAAATCCCGACGTATGCGCGCCTCATCTAAAATAAGCTCCTTCGCATTCTCGCGTTTCCATTTACAAAAAAGTGAAACGTCGAGGAAATATTCGAGAATTTCAGTATTTTCGGGCGGGAAAATTTTCAACATGCTTTCCAATACTTTTCTGTTTTTTATATTTGCCTCGTCGTTCCCGTCCATGGGAACCGCATGGTTTCTGCCGATAGGCGCAAATTCCAAAAACATATCCTTATCGGGCGCAATCGTCGGTACCGAAAGGGAATCGACATAGGACAGAAAACAGAGCTTTGCCTTTGAATCGTATCTTTTGAGCCCTTTCAATACAGCCTTCATCACAATCATATTCTGATCAGCGCCGCTGTATCCTCGACATTTGGGACAATGGCAAAAGCTGTTTTCTTTATCGTCCATCCAAATATAGTATTCATGTGAGCTTTGACGAAGCAGCAACGCCAATTTATAAGCAGAATTAGAGATGAAGCGGAGTGCTTCTTCGTTTGAAACACAAAAATTCCAATCGTTCGTCCGTATTCCCTCCTCGTTCATTCGGAACCATTCCGGATTTTGCGAAAACTGAGAGCGAGGCAACAGCCAATCGACCGCATGAAGCTGATGCTCCACTGTAAAACCTTTTTTTTCACAATCCTCTATCAGGCGTTGTGTATCTTCGTCGAGCAGCCAATTCAAATGAGCGTCTAATCCCCCGTGCCAATATAAAGAATGAAGTCCCAACGAATTGATTCCACATTCGCCCAACGTATTTGCCCAATCTTCCGTCAACTCTTCATTGAGCATTACCACACCTTTTTTATTCATTATTTTTCCTCCGATTCAGCCGAAAAATTTCGGCTATTTCCGTTGAAATATTTTTTTGTCATTCCGCCCTCTGCAATTCGTCCTTGCGGCGGCGAAGCGCGATTACGGTGCCCCAAAGGGGAGTATCCTTCGCAGAAAAGATCAGTCGCCCCTTTTGCAAAGAACAATCGATAGGGAGGTTAAACCCTGCCTCCACGAAATATTCTCCCACTTCTATTGAAAATTCAGCCCGTGGCAAGGAAAGCGAAAATGCGTATACCAGCTTCCTTTCGCCTTCCAAATCCTCCCGCACAAGCCAGCCTTTACCCTCCGGGCGAAAATAGGAGCGAATTTCCTCATCGTTAATGCAAGTCGTCCGTCCTTTTTTGAGTATCGGCTTAATTGTATTGTAAAAGGCTACGCCCTCCCGAAGAATCGCGCGGACGGAATCCGAGGCTTTCAAAAAATCCCCCGAAAAACATATTCTGCCCAGCATAGCTTTGGCGAGCGTAAAATATGCCTCCTGCTCCGAACAATCCTCCCGAATCGTCGCCCAGATCTGCATTTTCCGCGGCGGAATAAAGCGGTGCAAATTCATGGCGACAGGGACGCCGCCGGGATTTTCGTGCGCGTCGGAAAAGGAGACCATATCGGCAAGTCGCAGAAATCCCGGTTCGTGGCGCATGCCGCCCGAAGAACAGATTTCGAGGACTAAATCGGGCACAGAATTTTTCAGGCTTTTGAAAAAAGCAACTACTGCCTGCATATTTTTTCGGAGGTTTTCTCCGTAACTTTCATCTCCGTCCACTCCGAGTCCGATATTTTCGTTATAGTCGACCTTTATGTATCCGATGTTGTTTTTCAAAAGACGGTCAATTACCTTTTCCCTTAAATATTCCCAAGTCTCGGGCTTTCTGAAATCGAGAAAGCATCTTCCCTCATGATTGATGATTTTTCCGTGATAGGTAAGCAATAAATCAGAATGAGCCGAGAAAAAATCCGTCTGATCGGAAATTCCTTCAAATTCGTACCAAAGCCCCATTTTCATCCCGTAAGCCGAAACTTTTTCCGAAAAATCCGCAAGTCCTTTCGGAAACATTTTTTCTTCTACATACCAATCTCCGATAACATCTCCGCCCTTTCCGTAATCCTTTTTATACCACCCCGCATCTACGACGAAGTATTTACAACCGAGCTCGGCGGCGGCAGGTAACAATTTTTCCAGACATTTCTGTTCAGGGTATCCCCAAGTATAGCAATATTCATTGTAAAGAACGGGAAGGTCAGTCTCACAGATATTCCATTCCGTGCCGAAATCAAAAAGCTGAACCAGAGCGGCACAAGCCGAATCAAGATTTCCTTTTACGGCAGTTATATATGCCTTTCCGCTACGAAACATCTCTCCTGTCTTCAAGATCTTCCGCCAATGCGCGGAAAGCCAGTCGCCGCCGCCTCCACCAACCGAAATTCCGTTGTTCCTGAATACCGTTTCTATTATCCAAGAACAGGGAGATTCCACCGCCGCCGACCAGCAGACACCGCTTTCTGTATCTTCCACAGCTATAAACGGCAAATATCCTTTTGCGGGCATCGTTCCCGTCTGAGAAATTCTATCGTATCGAATTCCCAGTCCAGACCAAGAGGGCTCGAAACATAGCTTCTCTGCTGAAACAGAGAATAATTTTCCCTCACCGCTCCAATTACTCATGAGCTTATGAACGATAATTTTTGACGGATCGTCATTGTAGCGAAAGGGAGAAATACATGAAAGATTAAAGGACGGTAATGCTTCTATGACGATTTCCGGGCCGAAGTTTTCTGCCTCCGTATACATCTCTATCGCATTTATTCCCTCGTAAAAACAAATGTGTTGTCTGATGCACAGACCCTTCCCGTCCTCAAATTCTGAAATGAGTTCCCCTTTTTTCCCTTCGCGAATGACTTTACGAGCCTTGAAACGGAGCCGAAGAGCAGTGTCGCTGTTGCGCAGAGTCGTCCCCGCTGAAAAGTCACGGGAAAAACCGTCTCCCGCGAGAGCTATATGCAGTATCGGTTCGTTTGAAAGCCGTTTCCCATGCGGGCTTATTCCCGACAGCTTATCGTCGTTCAAAAGAGTTTCAAATCCCTTCGGAACGACGACAAATTCCGTAGAACCGTCCATTGTGACGAAAATCCCGCTGACAGCCCCAAAATGATAAATTTCTTTCTGAATTTCAGCCATATTTTTTCATTTCGTCCCTTTTCGTGTATTTTGAGTTTTTAAGGACGAAAACTTTTTTAGAGTCGTAACTTTCCCGCATCAACTTTTTACGGAGCCGAGCATTACACCTTTTGCAAAATATTTTTGCAAGAACGGATAAACCGCCATAATGGGAATAAGCCCTATTACAATCATTGCGGCATTCTGTCCCTGTTCAAATACCTTTGTGGGATCCCAGCCGCCGCCCTGACCTTCCCCGCGCTCGTTGTTGAGTCCCTGCCTGATTTTGAGCGCAAGCGGTGCCAAATCGGGACTATCCGAAAGCAAAATTGCCGGCCAATACCAATCGTCCCATTTCGCCACGAGATAATAGAGCATAATCGTAGCGAGTCCCGCAGTCGAAAGGGGCAGAACAAAGCGAAATAAAATGACGATTTCGCTCGCACCGTCCAGCCTGCACGATTCAATGATGCTTTCCGGAACCTGACTGAAAAAGTTTCTCATGATAATCATATTGAAGGTATTGACGCCGAAAGGAATAATTAACGACCAAAGATTTTCCGTTCCGACCGTACCCTCGACAGTCAGGTAGAAAGGGACGAGTCCGCCGCCGAAAAACATCGTGACGATAATCAGACCAAAAATAATTTTGAGCCCCGGAACGTCCTTTTTCGTAAACGCATAGGCGCCGAGCGCCGTCAATACCATAGAATAGACGACACTGCCAGCAGTTACGACAATAGAAATGAGGAATGCCTGTGCGATTTTATCCTGATATAACGTAACCTTATAGTTTTCAAAATTAAAATGCTTCGGAAAAACCATGATGGAAGCATTGAGATAATCGCCCTTGGAAGAGAAGCTCAGGAGCAGCACGTAGATAATGGGAAACAGGCAGAGCAACGAAAACAAGCCAAGGAAGATATAATTGACGTAGTCAAACGCATCCATTTTGTGCCTGCGCACATAGACAACCTTCCCGTCCACCAATTTAGGAGCAAAATCAGGATTATTTTCTTTCTTCATAATTTCACCTTCCCTCAATCAATGGAAAACATGCTGTATCCGTTGATTTTCTTAGTAATGAGATTACCGGCCACCAGCAACACGAAATTGATACTCGTCTTAAAAATCCCGACCGCCGCCGAAAGCGCATAATCGTGTTGGTCGATAAACAGTCGATAGGCATAGGTATCGATAATATCCGCAGTATCGTAAATCGTGGGATTATATAAGTTATAAACCGAATCGAATCCCGCATTCATGATATTGGAAAGCTGCATGATAAACATAACGGTAATGACGGGTAAAATGAGAGGAAGAGTAATTCTGAAAATCTGTCCTCCGCGCTTGCAGCCGTCGATCGTCGCCGCCTCGTATAAAGTCGGGTCGATTCCCGAAATAGCAGCAATATAAATAATCGTGCCCCAGCCCGTCCCTTTCCAAACCTCGGCGGAAATGAGAATGGCGTAAAAATAATCCGCTTCCAGCAAAAAGCCCACTCTCTGCCCGCCTAAGGCGGCGATGATATTGTTGATTAATCCGTCGTCATAAGCCAAAGACATGCGAATCAAACTGCCGATAATGACCCAGGAAATGAAATTCGGCAAATAGATACAGGTTTGCACCGTTTTTTTATATTTCGGATGCCTGAGCTCGTTGAGAAGTAAGGCAAATAGAATGGGCATCGGGAAACAAATACACAACTTCAAAAAACTGATTGCCAAGGTATTCTTTATCGCTCGGGGAAGATCGGGAAGGGAAAACAGATACTCAAAGTTTTCCCAACCGAGCCAGGGGCTTCCCGTGATCCCGAATTTAGGACGATAATCCTTCCACGCCAAAACAATGCCGTACATGGGCACATAACAATAGACGATATAAAAAGCAAGTACGGGCACTAGCATGAGATAGATTTGGCGATTGCGGATAATTTTCCTAAGAAGATATTTTCCTTTATGTTCTTCGTTTCCCCTTCTATGCTTAATCGTTCCGTTCATTTTCTGTTTAACAGTCATTCAAAGCTCCTATTTTATAACAACGTCTTCAAATTGATCGGTAGAATAATAAAATAATGTTTTATCTGCTTTATCGTCCGGCGTAATGATTTTTCCACAGAAATTTATATTTTCGAGAATAATTCCACTCGTTGAGCAATTTGACGGCGAACATACCATTCGGAATACTCGTACTCCGGGTTCCGCTGATGTAACAGTAATGTTTCGGAAAGTCACGTTTTCAAGATTTGCGCCGACACCCGTCGTTTCACATTGCATTATATTAAAAGATATACAATGGTAAATTTCTATATTTTCAAAAAGAATATTTTTCCATGTGACATTGGGATTTGTCCCTAAACGGCAATCGAGAGCATTATTCCCTTCCGTCCAGACAGGCTGCGCAAAACCTATCGTATTATTGCGGAAAATCATTCCGTCCATATCGCATTCCGATTCCCACGTCAAGCCGTAACAAGTTCCCTTGTCCGACCAAACATCGTTATATTCATAGATACAGTTGCTTCCTGTCCTATGATTTCCCCAACCGGTACCCTTGTATTCGATTCCGTCATCGCCTGTACGGACGAAATTATATCGTCCTGAGCTGTCACAACATTCCGACATCATGATACCGTCAGAAAAAGTTCTATAAGCTAAAAGCAGATTCCGATTGACTTCCACTTCATCACAATGATACATACACATCGTCCAAGTATTTGCGTTGATAATTGTAAGTCCCTCGAAAATCCCGTCCGTTACGCGAGTGGCGTTAAAAACATGCTTATATTTACCTGCACCGCCCTGTAATTCGCCGCAATCCAAAAGTCCCCTTCCATACATGCGCACATTTACAGAGTCCTCCGTATGAATGGCAGTCTGTGTATTATAAGAGCCGTTTACCAAGCGATCCGTTACTTTCAGATAAGCTCCTCGGTCGAGATATAGAACACTGTTGGAGGGAATACGAACACTGCTGATTTCATGAAGCCCCGCCTTGAAGTGGTATACCTTTTCCTCCTCTGAAAACTCTAAATCCATCTCCTCGTGATATCCGGGCTCTATGATGACTTCTTCATAGCCCTCCGGCGTTACATCCTCTATCTTTACCTCTTCTGTAACCATAATGGTCAAGGGCTCCATAGTCGGATCCGTCACCTCATCAGTCGCCTTTTCATTGAATGTGAAGGAATAAGAGCCAAATTCCGTAATATATGCAGTAATTTCCTTTCCTGAAATCTCAGCCGTGACCCCCTTACTTTCCGGAAGAACCACGCACTTGCCGTATTCGGCAACCGTCGTAAGTTTTACTTCCAGAACAAAATCCCTCTTGTTATCCGTGACGTCTACCCAAGCGAACGAGTGCGGGCCTTCTCCCGCCCGAGCAGTATAAACGGGAACCTCCGTGCCGTTGATATTCAATGTATAATACGGACAATGAATAACGGCATTTTTGGTCGGCTCATCATTATTGCCACCCATGGAAGTAAATACTTCTTTCGTCCAAGCGTCTATTGTACCGGCTTCCGTTTTATCGACCTCGACAATTTCATCTACATCATATACAGTAGGAACAACTGTACCTTTAGGTTCAGGAGGGGGAATATACGTACTGTCCGTCCCGCCGCCACAGCCGCTCAAAGTGCATGCAGAAAGCGCTATACACAACGCTCCAAAAGTCACTTTTCTAAAAAAACCCATAATCTTTCACCCTTTTTTCTTAATATTTTGTAATCCCAATCCCGCGAAAATAAATTTCCTCGTGATTGGAGATATCCGCAGTCAGCGGTACTCTACCCGCTTATTCCAACGCTGCGCTTTATTGAAACCGGTCAACTCTATTCCGAGTCGTTCATTCGAGGCCGGCACGCTTCTGAGCCTTTCCACTCTGAATACCCTTGTCCGCGCGTCCCTGTACGAAAGGAACACTTCGCCCGCGCCGTAATACTTGCCGTCCCTGTTTTGAAGATTGTTCTGCAAGTCCTTGACCAATCGGATACGGCGGATGAGCACGTTCATGGGATTCCAGCGCGCCGAGGAATACGGCTCGCGCAAATCGAGAACGCTGATCTTGTACCCTTCGCTCTCCAACTGCCTTGCGTGCTTTGCGTAAAGTTCGCTTTTCGGATCTGTAATGACAAGGCTGGGTTTTGTCTTGCTCCGCGCCAAAACCGCTATATTCTGATCGACGAACCCCGTCGTCTTTCCGCTGCCCGTCGTGCCGACAATGAGCGCATGGAGCTGGTCGGTCGTCAAAATCTCCACGCCGCCGCCCTTTTTCTCCGCACCGATAACGATCCCGTCCGCGTGCCTGTCCATACCGTTCCATGTCGTGACGGTAAACTCCTTCATGTTCCGAAGACGTTTTGGCGTAAGCCATTCGGTATCTTCGAGGTCGTTTTCATTCATGGCGATATTCTGCGCGTCGATACGGTACATCATGAGATATGCCACGACGAGCAGCCCGCACACAAACCCCAAAGCATACCAATAGGTGCTGTTGCCGAGGATTTCCGCAACGCTGTCCACGCCTGCAAGCGTGAACAAAAACATGATGAGCACCCCGACAAACGCAAACGTGATGAGCCACAACAGCGCGTTCAGTTTTCGGGATTTTTTCTTTTTATGGCTTAAAGCCGTCTTTCTGTTCACTCTTTATAGTTCCCCTCCTTCCGGTTTTGTTTTTCGCGTTCCCGCTCCATTTCCTCCTCAATTTCCTGCAAACGGCTCTTATATTCACGCTCAAGGTCTTCGCTCGCACTTCCGAAAGTGTGCAGAAACTTATCCATCGCACGCCCGACTTTACGGCGGGAGATCGTGAGATACTTTTTCATGCGGTTGTCGTTCGCCTTGTATTTTCTGCCTTTCTTTCGCTCGTAAAATTCCGGCTTAATGAACTTGGCAAGTTTGAGAACGAGATTTCCCTGTCTGCGCTTGTAGTCCGCTTCGATTTCCTCTGCGATTTTGATACTTCCCGTATCAATTTTCCCGTGGTATTGCGGAAGCGTTTCCAGCCTGTCCATCGGCGTGTTTTTGTCCGAGAATATAACGGGCTGACCGCAGATTGCGGCAATCTGCCGCTTGCGTTCTTCCAACGCTTCGTAAAACCGCCTGTCCGCTTTCCGTGCTTTCAGGTTATTGTCTAAAAGCAATTTTACGATTTTATCTACCCGTCCGCGGAACGGCTCCATGTCCTTGCTTGCATACGCAAGCCTGCCCGCGTTCGGCAGCGTCTTTGCAAGCGCGATGATCTCGCGTTTTACTTCCTCATTGCCAGTCATTGTCCGCCTGATATTCGTCGCCGCGCGCAGTTCTCGGATCGCCGCGTCCCTGCCTTTATATAATCTGTCCTTTCTCTCGGAGACGAACAGCCCCAAGCGCACAAACATTTGGTCTATCGCCGCTTTGTCGATCTTGCCCTTGCTGCGGTAGTGCATCCTGCCGTCTTTGCCTTTGTACTTCGGCTCCTTTTCCCAAAAGACGAAGTGAATGTGAAGGTGGTGCGGTCTGTCGAGGTGCAACGCACACATCAGGTCTATATTGTCGGGATTGAACTTTGCGTCCCTGAAAAATGCGTTGAACGTACTCTTTACGAGCGCGATACACTTTTCGGGCGTGTCTATCTTCGGGCTGTCCTCTTCCGACAACGAGATGAAGCCGTGCCAGATGTTCTTTTCACCGTCTTTGACGCGCTCCTGCATGGCGGCTGCTTCCTTTTCCGAAAGCATACCGTTTCCGTTGAATACACCCGTACTCTTTTGCAGATAGTCCAGAGCATTCGCACCTTTCCCGGCACGTTTGCCCTCCGTCGTTATGTAACGATACACGTTCTTCGTTCCCGTCATGTCGTAAAACGCCCGCGCCTCCGCGTGCGCCGCAAGTTCTTTTTCCGTCGCGTTTTTCTTTAAGCGGTACGGCGTGTACTGAATATCGAAAATGATCGGTTGGTTGCTCATACCCGCTTACCTCACTTGCGCAGCGAACGCAGGCTTCTTATTTCGTAGTCGGAAAGATAATCGGGTGTTTCCGCATATCTGCCTTCCGCGAACTTTTTGCCGCTCACGCTCTCTTTGTTCAGCGCCCTTGCCCTCTCGTTGTACAGCGAACATAATATGGATTTATTCACCGTAACGTCGATAATAAGCTCTTTCAGAAGTTTGGCGATGTCCGAAAAATATTCTTCGTTCAGCCCGTCCACCCTGCGTATAAGTTTTGTTCCGGCGGGCTTATCTTCGACTTCCTCCACCGTTTCAAACAAGCGGGCAATGAGTTCGTCCAGCCCGAAATACAGCGCGTCGATGATCACTTTGTTAAAGCTCTTGGAATACTTGTCAAGCGTCATGATCTTGTCGATCTTCGCCCACATATCCCCGTCGGTGATGCGGATATACCTCCGCATCCTGTTGTCGGTTTTCGTCTGTTCCTTATCCATTTCCTCCTCAAAGAAAAGCGGGTTTCCCGCCTTGTTCTCCGCCGCTTGACGGCGGCTTCAAAAGCGCCGCAGCCTTGCCTGTGGCACTTTTCTTAACCTGCTTGCCATTTCCGAGCATTTGCCACGGGTTACGCCTTTACACCGTTTCCGTCTTTTCGATGCGCAGCCCTGCCTTTTTGCAGAATACGGGGTTGATTTCTATGCCGATATATTCCCGTCCCAGCCGCTTTGCGACGGCTCCCGTCGTACCGCTGCCGAAAAACGGATCCAGCACCGTATCGCCCGCTCTGCTACCGGCAAGGATACACGGCTCGATAAGCTTTTCGGGAAACATTGCAAAATGCTCGTCCATTTTATAGGTGTTCGTACTTACTTCCCACACGTCACGCTTGCGGCGGTACTGCTGGTCAAACATCGAATAATCGTCGTGCGGGCGGTTGATGTTTTGTAGAAGGTCGTTCCCCTTTCCGTAATACTTCGAGTTGTCCGATCTCCCGCGCTTGTACCGTTCTGCCGTCACGTCCTTGATAGGCTCTCGTATCGCCTTGTAATCAAAGTAATACTTCGGCGATTTCGATAAGAGAAAGATATGCTCGTAGCACTTTGACGGACGGTCTTTTACGCTCTCCGGCAGACAGTTTGTCTTGTGCCAGATGATGTCCGAACGAAGATAATATCCGAATTCCCGTAGCGCGAACGCGAGCATCCACGGAATGCCGATCATATCTTTCGGCTTGACGCCCTTCCACTTTTTCGGCACTTCGTAGATGCGGCTTTTCATATCATACAGATCTTTGTTTTTTCCGTTCGCTTCAACTGCCAGAGTCATCGGACCTTTTCCGCTGCCCGCATAACTGTCCGCAATGTTCAGCCACAACGTTCCGTCGTCTTTGAGCACTCTATGTACTTCGGCAAATACTTCCGTAAGCCGCGCGATATATTCTTCCGGCGATTGTTCCACGCCTATCTGCCCGTCCGCGCCGTAATCACGCAACCCGTAATACGGCGGGCTGGTCACGCACATTTGTACGCTTTTCGGCGGCAGGGTTTTCAGTCCCGCCGCCGCGTCCGCACAGAGGATTCCGCTCACTTTTTGCCCTTGCTTTCCGCCGCGTCTTCCGCAACCGAAAGAACAATGCCTTTCAGCAACATACCCATCGGATCGCTTTCCGCTGCGGAAGGTTTGACGGGCGACGCTTTCGCTCCGCGCATACGCTCCGCCACGAGCAGACCGCCCTTTCTGCCGTTCTCGCGGCTCTTGACCGATACGTCCAGCGCCGTCTTTGCATACGCATACGCTGACGCGATCTTGGCGTCTTTCGTTTCCATAGGCACGCCGTCGAAGGCGTAACCGCACAGCCCCTTGATGAACTGCCCCGCCTGCTTTTCCGTCATATCCAGCATTGCCTTGTAATCCTGTTCCCTCAGTTTGAAATTTCTGTTTGCCATTCTTTCTTCCTTTTTGAATTTTTAATGTCTGCCGAACTTTTCCGTTTCGTTGCCCCAACAGTCCCAGCCGCCGACCGTCTGCCTTGCGAACAATTCTATTTTCGGCACTTCGCCGTACAGCGCCTCGATACGCGCCCGTGCTTCGTCGGGTTTTTTGCTGTGTTCCTCGATATGAGAAACGATGACCGACGACACGCTGCGCGATTTGCGCTCCAATATCTTCCCTCTTGTCGCAAGCAGACAATATTCCGCGTTCGCTCTGGTATAATAACCAAGTCCCGTAAACAGCCTGTCGCTCTTTCTGCACTGCTTGATCCATGTGAAGGCGACCGTTTTATAGGTAAAACCCCATGCGTCGATAAGTTCAAATGCTTCCGTAAGGCACGGGGCCGTCGCCCATAAAAACAACACGCTGTCTTTCGCGCTGATTTTCGGTACGGGCAGAGCCTGTATTTCGTGTTTCGGCATTGTCGGGTAATGCTTTTCCGCGCCCCTTCCTTTGCCTTTATCCGAATATGTTGTAAACCGCCACGGCGGGTCGGCATAGATCACGTTATACTTTTTATCCGTCGTAAAGATGTCCGTCATTCCTCTTTACGACTTTGCGTTCAGTCCGAAATGCGCCCTTCCGCCCGCAGCGTTCATACTTGCTGCAAGCATATCCGTTTTCATCTTTGCAATAAACGAAAGCGATTCGTCCGCAAGTTTTTCGTAGTGCGCGTTCGGCTTCTCGTCGCGGAACTGCGCGGACGACTTAAAGAGCCGCATGAGCTGGGCTTTATCGTCCGTAAACATCGCAAAACGCGCCATGAGCGAATACTCGTCCTTGTCCTCGTTCCCCGTTAAAGAGATACCGTTATAGAGTTGAACGAACTTCGCGCCGCCCTTTGATTTTTCCGCGCGTTCGACGATCTCTCTGTCGTCCATCCGCGTCAGGCTGTCCTTGCCGCGCGATTTCATGACGCTCTCTCGCCTTTCTTCCGCCCTTTCCGTAGCCAGAGCCGCCGCTTCGCTCGGCAGCATATATATCTCCGACTTCGCTTCTTCTACCGATTCGAGCGCAGCTTCCTTTTCCACCACCGCTTCTTTTTGCAGAACATACTTGGCGATTTTATCCGCGTCGGCGATTGCCGTAAACAGCGCGTTTGGATCGCTCTTTATCGCCGATTTCCAGCTCCCGATATACGCGCCGCTGTTGCGCACCGCGTTTTCGTCCACGTCGATGCCGAAATCCTGCTCCATAAATACCGAAGCAATCTCCGCTCGCAATTCTTCCATCGCGTATTCTTCCGAATTCCTGTCCGCGTTCAAAGGTCTGTTTAGCCGCGTCTCGTGTCCCGTAGAGTGCCCCATTTCATGCAGAGCCGTCGAATAGAACTCCTGCATATCGTAAAAGTCCTCGCGGACGGGAAGATGGATCTCGTCGCTCGTTTTACTGTAATATGCCTGCGAACCGCCGTACACGATCTTCGATTCGTGCTCGTTCCAATATGCGAGCATCCGCTCCGCACGCTCCGACTTTGCGCCCTCGTCCAAAGCCGAAACCTCCTTTTCGGGAATGCCGTCAATGAGGTCGGCATTGAACACCGTATAGTACCTGCGGATCGGATAGACGTTTTCGTCCATGTACGCCTGCCGCTCGTCCGCACTCATCCCGTCCAGCACGCTGCGGTCGAACTTCTCATGCGTGTCCCTGTCCCATAAATCGAAGAACTCCACCGAAACGCCTGCGTTTCTACCGAGACTCTTGCCTTCTGCGTCCGTCTTGAACGACCAGTCCCGCGCTTTCATCTGATTGAAAGTCAGCCATCGGTTATCGCTGTATCCGCGCTCCATCGCCACAAGAAAAAGATACAGATTGTTTACGCCCCTGTACTTCTTTCCCGTGACCGCGTTTTCGGGTGCACCGCGCGTCCGCCAGCCCTGCTTCCACAGCCCGCCGCTGTCCAGATTTGCGACGAGCATATCCGCGAGCTGCTTACGCTGCGGCGAGAGTTTGTCATACGCGCTCCTTTCCGTCGTTTCGCTCATATCGAATTTTTACCTCCTCTTGTAATGCGGGCGATTCTTCCTCGAAGCCGTAGCCTGTATCGTCCCCGTCGTACAGTTCCTCGAACGTATAGCCTTTCGGCACATACAGTTCCACTTCTTTTTTTCTCTTCCTTTTCACGCTTTCCTCCGAAAAATTTTTACCTTTGCTCTGCAAATCGTCTTTCTACAATTCGTATTGATTTTTAATTCTTGTCGATTACAGACTGACGGAACTGTTGACAATGCAGATACCCGGCAGCGGCTTTGAGCCGCTGCCTTTTCTTTTTACTTTCCGCCCTTATCCGCGCCGTTTGCGGGGCGAGGTTTGTAACTTTTTTGTTCCCGTTTGGGCTGAAACCTCTCCGCATTTTCGCGCACCGCTTTCATTGCCGTATGCTCATAGTACTCATCCGCTCCACCCATTCATGTTCAAAGTTTGAGTACTTCGTCCCTTCCGAACAGACAAGCAGCAAGCGCATAGCATCAAAACGTTCGTACAAGTATCCGAACCACCAGCGCATATATTCTCGGTCCATATCCCAAGCCTTTTTCAGTTCTTCGTCCGTCAGGCTTGCAGGCGCAAGAGACTTTTTTTCTACGACCTTATCCAAATCTGCAACCGTACCGTCCACCAACGCGCAGAATAGTTCCTCTTTGCCTTTATACCTTTTATACAGTGCGCCCGTCGTAACGCCCGCATTTTTACATATCTCCTGCAAAGACGCATCCAAAAAGCCTTTTTTCAAAAATTCCTCTTTCGCACTCGTAAGGATACGGGGATCAATGCTTCTGTCGGGTACCGCCATACAACCTCCCTTCTTAATCGATAATTAAACTATCGATAATTGTATTATCATTATATCTTCACTCTCCGCTTTTGTCAAGACTTTTTATATAAAATTTTTTAAAGCTGTCAATTTTCTTTTTCGAGTTCAATTCCTGTTTTTCGTAAAAACAGCGAATTGTCAGCATAAAAATATAAAGATTTTTTTGGTTTTAAGAATTTCTATTTTTCACCCGTTTAATAGCAAAAAACCTTGAAAAACTTATCGTTTTTCAAGGTTTTTCTTGTTGGTAGTATTATTGACCAACAAATATGGTCGAGGCGACGGGATTTGAACCCACGACCTCATGGTCCCGAAC